>JBELFK010000088.1:0-12017 GCA_042092935.1 Paracoccaceae bacterium
GACCGAAAGGACGAGCGATGAAATTCAACCACGTCGGAATTCCGACCACCGAGGCGTTCGATGGCGAAATCCCTTTGCCGCATTTGTCGATGACTGTCAGCGACCACAAAAACAACCCCTTCGGCATTCAGTGGCAGCGCTATGACGCGGATGCGCCCTATCCCGAGCTTGTCAAAACCGTGCCGCATGTGGCGTTCGAGGTGGACGATCTGGCCGCCGCACTGGTCGGACAGACCGTCATTATCCGGCCCAACTCACCGATAAAGGGCTTGGTGGTGGCGTTCGTGGAAATCAACGGGGCGCCGGTCGAACTGATGCAGGTCGACCGGAGTATCTGCCCCGAAGATATTTGAGACCGGTTAATTCCGCATCGAGATCAGAACCCAGCCGCTGACGTCTCCGACCCTTTGGCCGCCATCTTTGACCCGATCCTGTATCGCCCCGGCTTCGTGAACGGGGCACCCGATGAGGGTTGCGCTGTCATCGAGATACTCTCGCGTCAGGTCGTTTTCTCCGACAACGATGCAAACATCTTCTGCCGACGGATACCGGCGCACTTCGATCAAACCGATCGAGGTCGCAGGCAGATAGAGATCATCCGTCGCGGTTGGATCCCCCATGTTCAGGTCGCCCTGAACGACAACGACGGTTTGTTCGACAGACGTCATTTGTTCCACGGTCGTCATCTGACAGCCCGCTAGGAAAGTCGTCGCGCCAACAAATACGGCGCGCAAAACAGATTTTGAAATCACTTGGTCTTAAATCCTTATTGGTCTGTTAGTTCCCCATCGACCCACGCGCCCGAGGCTTCTTGACCAGAGGCATATGTAATCGTGCCCTGGCCCTGACGTTTTCCATTGGCAAATGTGCCTTGGTAAACGTCTCCGTTTGCATAGGTCGCCTTGCCTTCGCCGCTGATTTCGCCATTGGACCAATCGCCTTCGTAAATAAAGCCGTCGGGCATGGTGATCTTGCCGGTTCCGTGGCGTTGGCCGTTCAAAAACGTGCCTTCGTAAATGGTGCCGTCGGCATAGGTTGCCTTGCCCTCGCCGCTGCGCTGGCCTTCGGCCCAGTTGCCTTCGTAGCGGTAGCCATCGGAATAGACCATAACGCCAAAGCCGTGGTTCTGGGCGTTCACAAATCCACCCTCATAGGTGATGCCGTTTGAATAGGCGGCGATGCCTTGGCCCTCGATCACACCGTTGCGCCATTCGCCGTCGTAGGTGTTGCCATCGGGATAGGTGATTTTGCCTTTGCCATCGGGTTGATCGTCGCGGAACATGCCCTCATAGACCGAGCCGTCCGGGTAGTTCACGCGGCCCTCGCCATCAATTTTGCCCGCGACCCAACTGCCGGAATAGGTATAGCCGTCGGTGCCGGTGTAGGTGCCCTGACCGTGGCGGTCATCGTTCTTGAAGGCCCCCTCATAGACGTCGCCATTCGCGTAGATGACTTTGCCCATCCCGTTGCGGCGGCCATCGGCAAGTTCGCCTTCGTATATGTCGCCGTTGGGTTGTGACAGCGTGCCCGCGCCGTTGATCTGGCCCGCCTGCCATGTGCCTTCGTAAACAAGACCATCGGTCATCGTCAGTGCGCCTTGGCCGTCGCGTTTACCATCGACAATGCCACCGACATAGATCGCGCCGTCGGGATATGTGATCGTGCCACGGCCCTCTTTGACGCCATCAACCCAATCGCCTTCGTAAATGTAACCTGACGGGCTGACCATTTTTCCGCGGCCATTGTGTTTGGCATCGCGAAAGTTGCCCTCGTAGCGGACACCGTTGGAATAGTTGGCGACCCCGAGTCCGGTGATCTTGCCCTCGGACCAATCGCCCTCATAGGTGCCCCCGTCGGCAAAGGTGATCTTGCCAACGCCATGCGGTTTGCCCTTGGAGAACTCGCCCTCATAGACCGAGCCATTCGGAAAGCGCGCGACGCCGGTGCCTTTGATCTCGCCCTCGACCCATTCGCCGGAGTATTCATAGCCGTTGGGCAATACATAGGTCCCGGTGCCATGCTGCAATCCGTTGAGGAAGGTGCCGTTGTAGACTCCGCCATCGTCATATTGCTTGGTTAAAACCTGATCGCTTGTCTGCGCCAGAACCGGGGCTGCCCCCAAAGCAAATATGGATGCGCTCACCAATAATGCGCGGCGTATCGCGTTCATGTTGTTCCCCCTGCCGTTATTCGGCATGCGTGTTTTTATACAATTCACTGGAAACCTAATGGACGCTTCGGGTTCCGGCAACAGATTCCCAGCCCTCAGTGCTTTCCCTTGCAGATCAGTCTGATAAAGATCACACATCAAAAGACGAAAGACTGAGACATGGCAGATACGTTCCGCCTTACATTGGCGCAATTGAACCCCTCGGTCGGGGATGTGGCTGGCAATACCGAGGCCGCAAAAAGCGCTTGGCAGCAAGGCCGCGCAGCGGGATCCGACCTTGTCGCGCTGCCCGAGATGTTCATTGCCGGATACAATCCGCAAGACCTGATCCTGAAGCCTGCGTTCATTGCAGCCTGTCAGCAAGCCATTGCCGATCTCGCGCAGGAATGTGCCGATGGGCCTGCATTGGCGATTGGCGGTCCGCTGCTTGAGGGGGGAAACCTCTATAACGCCTATTACATTCTCAGCGGCGGTCAGATCGCCTCGGTGGTCAAAAAGCACCACCTTCCCAACGACGCCGTGTTCGATGAAAAACGCGTGTTTACACCTGCGGACGTCACCGGCCCCTATGTCGTGAACGGTGTGCGCATCGGCAGCCCGATTTGCGAAGACGCATGGCAGGCGGATGTTGTGGAAACGCTGGCTGAAACCGGTGCCGAGTTTATTTTGATCCCCAACGGATCGCCCTATTTCCGCAACAAACAGGACATACGTCTGAACCTGATGGTTGCGCGGGTTGTCGAATCCGGCTTGCCGTTGATCTATTTGAACATGGTCGGCGGCACAGACGATCAGGTCTTTGACGGTGCGAGTTTCGTCCTGAATTCGGGCGGAGAATTGGCGCTGCAAATGCCCGCCTTTGACGAGGCGATTACGCATGTCACCTTGCAGCGAACCGACACCGGTTGGCGCGCCGAGCAAGGCGACAGGGCGGTCTATCCCGATGACTTTGAAAGCGACTATCGCGCTATGGTCGAGTCTTTACGGGATTATCTGGGCAAGACCGGTTTTGGCAAAGTCCTTCTCGGGCTGTCTGGTGGAATCGATTCGGCCATTGTTGCCGCCATCGCCACGGATGCACTTGGCGCAGACAACGTGCGCTGTGTCATGCTGCCATCTGAATACACCTCGGCCGAGTCGCTTGAGGACGCCAAAGAGGTCGCGCAGAACCTCGGGTGCCGGTACGACTTTGTGCCCATCGCCGAGGGACGGCAGGCGATCACCAACACGCTTGCGCCCCTGTTTCATGGGCTTGCGCCGGACATCACCGAAGAGAACATCCAGTCGCGATTGCGTGGGCTGCTGCTGATGTCCCTGTCGAACAAGTTTGGGGAAATGCTTCTGACCACCGGCAATAAATCCGAGGTGGCGGTGGGCTATGCGACGATCTATGGCGACATGGCGGGTGGCTATAACCCGATCAAGGATCTCTATAAAACGCGGGTGTTCGCGATGTGCCGCTGGCGCAATCAAACCCACCGCGACTGGATGCATGGTCCTGCGGGCGAAGTCATTCCCGCTCGCGTGATCTCAAAACCGCCAAGCGCCGAATTGCGGCCCGATCAAAAAGACGAAGACAGCCTGCCGCCCTATGAGGTGCTCGACGCCATTCTCGAGGGGCTGGTGGACAAGGACGCCAGCGTCGCCGATCTGATCGCCCAAGGCTTTGCCCGCGAAGATGTCAAACGGGTCGAGCATTTGCTCTATATCAGCGAATACAAACGCTTTCAGTCCGCCCCGGGCACGCGGCTATCGCCTCGGGCCTTCTGGCTTGACCGGCGTTACCCGATTGCGAACAGATGGCGCGACAAGGGCTAGGACCGGTCGCCTGAACCGCTCTAATCCGCGATTCTGCGAACCCTGCACTGGGGCAGCACCTCATCGACCTTATCCTTGCGGCACAACTCGGTTGCCGAGGTCGTCACAGCCGCGCTGGCGGCGGCGGCCCCCAAGGCGATGGCTTGCTGCATCGACTGGCCCTGTGCCAAGGCAAAGGCCAGCCCGCCGACGAAGCTGTCACCCGCGCCCGTCGTGCTGACGACGCCGACCTTGGCGGCGGATACCATCCAGCGGCCCTCGGCATCCGCCATGACCGACCCCTCTGCACCGCGTGCGACGATGACAGTCTGCGCGACCCCTTGCGCCACAAGCCCGGCGGCGAATGCGGCGGTGTCTTCGGGCGTTGGCAGCGGGGCCGCGTAAAGCTCGTCGCCCTCGGCCTGATCCATGCGCAACACAAAGGCGTTGTTCTTAGTCTGCGCAAACTGTGCCAAAGCCGCGCCGGACATGTCGTAGATCACGTCCCTGTTCTGCAAGACATGCTGGAGCCGTGTTGGAAAATCTGCGGGCACTCCGGGGGGCAGCGACCCTGACAGCACAACCAATGTGCCCTCAGAGCACAGATCCCGAATGGCCGACAACGCGCGATCTATGGTCGGCGCTGTCCACTGCGGCCCCGGCATGACAAAGCGATACTGCTCTTTTGATCCGCGATCCGTCACCGCGACGGACTGGCGGGTGTCGCCTTCAAGCGCCAAGACCTCGACCCTTGTCACCTTGGGCCGCAACGCCTGTTCCAACGCTTTGCCGGTCGCTCCGCCGAGCGCGACAAAGGCCGTTGCCTCGCCGGTCAGTTCTTCGACCACGCGTGCCACGTTGATGCCGCCGCCCCCGGGATCGGTCCTTGGGGTGTCACTGCGCAGCTTCGGTCCGGCCACCACCCTTTCTACCGAGATTGCAAGATCTAAGGCGGGGTTCAGGGTTATCGTCACGATCGGGCGCAAAGGGTGATCTTTCTGTGGGAATCGCAAGGGTCTCTGCTAACCTATGCGCTGAAACAGGAGGATGTCATGGCCGAAAACAAGACCAAGGAAACCGCCGAACCCGTCGAAGACTTTCTTTTTGCCGTCGATCACCCGACCCGCCGTGCTGACGCGCTTGCATTGAACGACATCTTTAAAGAGGTCACAGGCTTTGCCCCGAAAATGTGGGGGCCTGCGATCGTGGGCTATGGCAACTACCATTACGTCTATGACAGTGGCCGCGAAGGCGACTTTCTGGCGACAGGCTTTTCTCCGCGCAAACAGAATCTGTCCGTCTACATCATGCCCGGCTATGCGAATTTCAGCGAAATCCTCAGCCGGTTGGGCAAGCACAAGATGGGCAAGTCCTGTCTTTACATCAACAAGCTGGCGGACATCGACACCGAGGTTCTGAAAGAGTTGATCCGCGCAGGCCTTGATGATCTCGACAAGAAATGGCCCGTCTCGCCGAGTTAATCGCTTGCGAGGGGCGGCAAGCACACTGTAAGCCGCCCTCATGTCAAAACCATTTGAAATCTTCGTGTCGGTGCCCCCCGGCTTTGAAACGCTGATGCAGGCGGAAATGCTGGAGAAAGGCTTTACCGGTGCCACCGCAATCGACGGCGGCGTGATCTTCAAGGGGCATTGGAAGGGCGTCTGGCGCGCCAACCTTGAACTGCGCGGCGCGTCTCGTGTTCTGGCGCGGATCGGCGGGTTTCGGGTGTTTCAATTGAAAGCGCTTGAGGCGCTGACCATCGCCTTTCCGTGGTATGAGACCCTGCGCACCGGTGCGCCTGTCAGGGTCGAAGTCACGTGCAAAAAGTCGAAGATCTACCACCAAGGCGCGGCGGCCGAGCGGATCGAACGGGCGTTGGGTATTTGCGGATATACCGTTGCGGACGATGCCGAGATCGTCCTGAAAACCCGTATCGAGAACGACTATTGCCAGTTTTCCATCGACACGTCAGGCGAGGCCCTGCATCGCCGCGGCTTCAAAGAGGCTGTCGGCAAAGCCCCCATGCGCGAAAACCTCGCGGCGCTGTTTCTGCGAGCCTGTGGCTTTGACGGAACCGAAACCGTGGTCGATCCGATGTGCGGATCGGGGACTTTTCCGATTGAGGCGGCCGAGATTGCGCTGGGCCTGAAACCCGGGCGGGCGCGGCGCTTTGCGTTTGAGCAGCTTGCCACCTACAAGCCCGAGATGTGGGAAGCGCTGAAAGACGCGCACCCCAAAGCGACCGCGCTGCGTTTCTATGGCTCGGACCGAGATGCAGGGGCGATCAAGGGCGCAGCCGAGAATGCCCGTCGCGCTGGACTGTCGGACTTTGTCACCTTTGCCAACCACCCGATCAGCGACCTGACGCCCCCTGACGGCAAGCCGGGCCTCGTGATCCTCAACCCGCCTTACGGGGCGCGGATCGGCAATAAGAAACCTTTGTTTGCGCTTTACGGGTCCACAGGTCAGGTGTTGCGGTATCGGTTCAAGGGCTGGCGCGTCGGGATCATCACCAGCGATGGCGGACTGGCCAAGGCCACCGGCTTGCCGTTCAAACCAGCGAGTGAGACCTATTCCCACGGCGGGCTAAAGGTGAAGCTGTTTCAGACAGGGCCATTATAAATAGTTTCGATCGGGATGCTTGCATCCCGGTCATGCACCCGCCCGCCCCCAAGGCGGGTGCATTCGCACCCCCCTCGGTCGGGCGCATGTCCTGTGTTTGGCAATTCTGCCTCGGTGATGATCGCGCCCCGTTCACCCGATCTTGCCGCGCTGGTTCACCGGCGTGATCCCGAACTGGTTGCGATAGACCCGCGCGAAATGGGCGGGCGAGGCGAAGCCCGACAAAAACGCGATCTCGGTCACCGGTTTTTCCGTCTGCAACAACAGGTTCCGCGCCTTTTGCAGGCGCATGTCCACGTAGTATTTCTTGGGCGAGCAATTCAGATGCCGCCCGAACAGCCGCTCCAACTGCCGTGTTGAAATGCCCACGTCGTCGGCGATTTCAGCGGGCGGGATCGGGTGTTCGATGTTTTCGGACATCATTTTGATGGCCTTGGACAGATGCGCATTTCGGATGCCATGGCGTGACTGCAACGACAGCTTTTGTTCCGCTGTAGGTTCGCGCACCGAGTTATACAGCATCATATCCGCCACCTCGATGGCCAGATCGGGGCCGTGGGTTTGCTCGATCAAATGGATCATCAAATCCGCCGTCGCGGTGCCACCGGAAGCGGTGATATATTTACCGTCGGCCACGAAGACATTGCGCACCAGCGTCACCTCGGGGAATTCCTCCATGAAGCTGTCATGGTAATCCCAATGGATCGCCGCCCGCCGCCCGTCCAGAATGCCGGCCTTGGCCAGACAATAGGCCGCCGAACACAACGCCCCCGCCAATCGCCCCTTGGCCCGTTCGCGGCGCACCACGGCCAAAAGCTCGGGCGTGGTGTTTTCCTTGACCCGAATACCGGACAGCACGAACAGTTTCTCGCCTCGGTTCAGTTCCGAATAGCCGCGATGCACCTGTGTGACGACCTCATTCGATGCGGTGGCGGTTTCGCCATTCGCGGACATGAAGCTCCAATCGTAAAGCTGCTTGCCGCTGATGAGGTTGGCGATTCGCAAAGGTTCAATCGCGCATGAGAACGCCAGATGGGTGAAATCATGCACCAAAAGAAAGACAAAATGTTCCGGTTGCGGGTTGGTCATGTCGGTTTCCGTCGAAAGATGGCGCTTCGCAATCCTGTACGAAGACAATACGTCAATTCGCACGAATAAACATTGTATTCAATTTGTATTTTTGCCAGTTTAGCCGCGAAACTGGGGAAATCGATGCCTGAGACTGCCAAAGACCGCAAAGCCACTCTGCTTGCCGACCTGCGTCGGGACGTGCTGACGATGGTGTTGGAACCCGGCAGTGATCTGGACGAGGCGACCCTGGCCGAAACCTACGGCCTGTCGCGCACCCCTTTGCGCGATGCGTTCCGCGAACTGACCGGCGAGGGCTATCTGACCCTGCACCAGAACCGCGGTGCGCGTGTGGCCGAAATGGGCCACCGCACCTTGCGCGATTTCTTTCTGGCCGCGCCGATGATCTATAGCTCGATCACCCAACTGGCCGCCGAGAACGCAACACCCGTACAGCTGGACCAGTTGAAAGACGCGCAAACCGCGTTCAAAGCCTCGCTGCATTCGGGCAACGCCGCCGACCGGACGCTGGCGAACAACCGGTTCCACGCAATCACCGGCGAGATGGCGGGCAACGTCTACCTGCAACCCAGCCTCAACCGCCTGTTGATCGACCATGCGCGAATCTCGATGACCTTTTATCAACCGCGCAACAGCGCGATGGCGGAAAATGTCTCGCTTGCCAGCGAGCAGCACGACGGCATCATTCGCGCGATTGAAGACGGCAACGGCGCGAAAGCCGCGCAGCTTGCTTTGGATCATTGGGAGCTTTCCCGTGGTCAGATCGAACTTTTCGTAATGCCAACGGCGCTGGACGCGCCCTTGGGGGCCGCCCCCGGCGCCCGCACAGCATGAGGACGCAATGACACCAATCTTCAACTTTGATGGCATCTACACCCCGTTGGTGACGCCCTATAACGCCGACGGATCGGTCCATTGGGACGGTCTGGCAGACGTGATCGAATACCTGATCGCGGCGGGCGTGCACGGGCTGATAACCGGCGGCTCGACCGGCGAGAACTACGCCCAGACCGTCGCGGAACGCATCGAGATCGCGCAGTTTACCAAGGACCGGATCAAGGGCCGCTTGCCGCTTGTCGTCGGCACCGGAACCATGCTGACGGACGATTCAATCGCCTTGGCCGTCGCGGCGAAAGACATGGGGGCCGACAGCATCCTGCTGGCCTCGCCCCCCTACGCGGTGCCGACCGACCGCGAGAACGCCTTGAACGCGCTGGCGATTGACCGCGCGGCGGACCTGCCGATCATGCTTTACAATTACCCGCACCGTACCGGCACGATGATGGGCGAGGAATTCCTCGACCGTGTGGGCCGAAGCCGCAATTTCTGCGGCATCAAGGAAAGCTCGGGCGACATCAACCGCGTGCACCTGCTGGCGCGGGATTATCCGCATATCCAGCTTGGCTGCGGCATGGACGATCAGGCGCTCGAGTTTTTCGCTTGGGGCGCACCCTTCTGGGTGTGCGGCGGGTCAAACTTCCTGCCGCATGAACATGTGGCGCTTTACAACGCTTGCGTGGTTGAAGGCGATTTCGCCAAGGGCCGCCGCATCATG
Source organism: Paracoccaceae bacterium (assembly GCA_042092935.1). GTDB lineage: Bacteria > Pseudomonadota > Alphaproteobacteria > Rhodobacterales > Rhodobacteraceae > JASMHC01. Next base: position 9,234 of record JBELFK010000088.1, read on the forward strand.
AGTGCGATGATGCCGCTGATGCGGGTGCTCGAACAGGGTGGGAAATTCATCCAGACCATCAAGCACGGCGTCACGATGAACGGCATTGATGCATCCGTTGTGCGCCGCCCGCTGAAGGCGCTGAACAAGGATGATAAACGCGAGTTGGAACAGGTCGTGCGGGTTTTGAAACGCACAATCACAGATATTCAGGCGGAAGGGTGAACCCATGGGACTGCTGACAAAAGACGAATACATTGCCATCGCCGCCGATCTGGATTTCCCGACAGGGGCGTTCATCAACGGCGGCTATCGACAGGCGATCTCGGGCAAGGTGTTTGAGACCGTTAACCCTGCGACGGGCAAAAGTCTGGCCAGGATCGCCGCTTGCGGGGCCGAGGATGTGGATTTCGCGGTTGAGAAAGCCCGCGAAGCGCTCGAAGACGGCCGCTGGTCGCGTCTGCATCCGTCCGAGCGCAAGGACGTGCTCATCCGTCTCTGCAAGCTGATGACCCGCAACGCCTGCGAGTTGGCGGTGATGGAAAGCCTCGACAGTGGCAAGACGATTTATGATTGCGATACCGTGGACGTGCCCGAAACGATCCACTGCCTCAAATGGCACGCCGAGGCGATTGACAAGCTCTACGATCAGGTCGCGCCGGCGTCTGACGATCACATGGCGATGGTGGTGCGCGAACCCGTGGGCGTTGTCGGGTTGGTACTGCCGTGGAACTTCCCGCTGCTGATGTTGGCGTGGAAAATCGCCCCTGCTTTGGCGGCGGGCTGTTCGGTGATCGTCAAACCTGCCGAGGAGACCAGCCTGACGGCCTTGCGCGTGGCCGAGCTGGCGAAAGAGGCGGGTATCCCTGCGGGGGTTTTGAACATCCTGCCGGGCACTGGCCCCGAGGTCGGTGAACCCATCGGGCGGCACATGGACATCGATATGGTCAGCTTTACCGGTTCAACCGAAACAGGCCGCCGGTTCCTGCGGTATTCAGCCGACAGCAACCTCAAGGAAATCACGCTTGAGATGGGCGGCAAGAACCCCTGCGTGGTGATGGACGACGCCGAAAACCTCGACACCGTGGCGGCGCATGTGGTCAACGGTGCGTTCTGGAACATGGGCGAAAACTGCTCGGCCACCTCGCGGCTGATCGTGCATGAGGACATCAAGGACGCTCTGCTGACCCGCATTCTGGCGCATGCCCGCGAATGGCCGCTGGGCGATCCGCTGGACCCTGAAAATCGCGTCGGTGCTCTGGTCAGCAAGGCGCATTTCGACAAGGTCTGTACCTATCTGAGCGAAGGCGAAAAGGTCCATCTGGGTGGCGAGGCCGTGGATGGGGCCTATGTCCAGCCGACGGTGATGGATGTGACCGACGGTTCAAAAGCCCTGCGGGACGAGATTTTCGGCCCCGTGCTGGCGGTCGTCACCGTCAAGACCTGGGACGAGGCGATTGCCAAGGCCAACGATACCGACTACGGGCTGGCGGCCTCGGTCTTTTCCGCCAATGGCAAGAAGGCGCTGCGGGCCGCACGCCGGATCAAGGCGGGTACGGTGACGGTCAATTGCTTCGGCGAAGGCGATATGTCCACGCCGTTCGGAGGCTACAAACAGTCTGGCTTTGGCGGACGCGACAACTCGGTCCATGCACATGACCAGTATACGCAGTTAAAGACGATCTGGCTGGACTTGTCGGACGACGACGAAGATCAGGTCGACTAATGCCACGCGCCGTGCGCCTGCCGGTGCATCGTGGACCGGCGGCCTGGAATGCCATTCTCGGGCCGCAACCCGATCCGGTGCCGCTTGAGGCGGACCGCACCGCCGATGTGGTGATCGTCGGCGCCGGTTTCGCAGGCCTGTCGGCGGCGCGGCGGTTGATGCAAATCGATCCGTCATTAGAGGTGGTGGTGCTTGAGGCCGGGCGTCTGGCGGAAAGCGCCTGCGGGCGCAACTCGGGGTTCATGATCGATCTGCCGCATGAGTTGACCTCGGAGGATTACGCAGGCGCGGGCGATGATCGCGCGTTGATCGGATTGAACCGGCAAGCGATTGCCTTTGGGCGTGAAGCGGTGGCGGAATATGGCATCAAGCCGGATTATTTCGACGCATGTGGCAAGGTCAACGGCGCGGCAACCGCTGGCGGAGACCGCCACAACGCAAGCTACGCGCGGCATCTGGCCGGGTTGGGTGAACCCTGCGAATTGCTCGATGCTGAGGCGATGCAAAGGCTGACAGGATCGCCGCATTATACCAGCGGATTATACACGCCGGGGACGGTGGTTTTGCAGCCCGCAGGCTATATTCGTGGCCTGGGGGAAGGTCTGAAACCCCAAATTGGTCTGCACGAAAACGCGCCCGTCACCGGCTTTGAACGCGCCGGATCGGGTTGGATTGTCGAAACACCCAAGGCCAAGGTGACGACCGGAAAAATTCTGCTTGCCAACAACGGCCATCTTGAGAGCTTTGGCTACAAGCGCGGGCGGCTGATGCATGTGATGCTCTACGCCTCGATGACGCCCGAGCTTTCGGGTGCGCAGCTAAAGGCGCTTGGCGGGGCCTCGCGTTGGGGGATCACGCCGTCTGACCCGATGGGCACCACGATGCGCAGGATTGATGCGGGGCAGGGCGGCAACCGCATTGTCACCCGCACCTGCGCCCATTTCCGCCCGCAGATGGAGGTCTCGGGTCGTGGGCTGCGCTGGGCGGCGAAGGTGCAACAAAAGAAGTTTGACCAGAGGTTCCCTCAGCTTGCAGGCCTAAAGGCAGAATTCAGTTGGGCGGGGCATCTTTGTCTGGCG
>JBELFK010000089.1:0-11970 GCA_042092935.1 Paracoccaceae bacterium
GCAATCGGGAAACCGGTCGCCTTGGATGCCAGCGCTGAAGACCGCGACACGCGTGGGTTCATTTCGATCACGACCATGCGACCGTCATCGGGATTTACAGCCCATTGAACATTCGAGCCACCCGTTTCAACGCCGATCTCGCGCAGAACCGAGATCGAGTGGTTGCGCATGATCTGGTATTCTTTGTCCGTCAGCGTCAGGGCAGGGGCCACTGTGATTGAATCCCCAGTGTGCACACCCATCGGGTCCACGTTTTCAATGGCGCAGACGATGATGGCGTTATCCGCTTTGTCGCGGACCACTTCCATCTCGAACTCTTTCCAGCCCAGAAGGCTTTCATCGACGAGGATTTGGTTCACGGGCGATGCATCCATACCTGTTCGGCAGAAGTGGATATAGTCGTCGCGGTTGTACGCCACACCGCCGCCGGTGCCGCCGAGGGTGAAGGCGGGGCGAATGATTGCGGGCAGGCCGATGTCGTCGAGCGCTTCCAATGCGATCTGAACGCCGGCCTCTAGATCATCTTCACCGTTGTCTTTCTTTGGCGCGGTCACGATTGTTGCGCGCGGGTTCTCGATGCCCAGACGATCCATTGCCTCGCGGAACAATTTGCGGTCCTCGGCCATTTCAATCGCATCGCGCTTCGCGCCGATCATTTCAACGTTGAACTTGTCGAGCACGCCCATTTCCTCAAGCGCGAGCGAGGTGTTGAGGCCGGTCTGTCCACCCATCGTCGGCAGCAGCGCATCCGGGCGCTCTTTCTCGATGATGCGCGCGACGACTTCGGGTGTGATCGGCTCGATATAGGTGGCGTCGGCCAACTCAGGGTCCGTCATGATCGTGGCTGGGTTCGAGTTCACAAGGATCACGCGATAGCCCTCTTCGCGGAGCGCCTTACAGGCTTGTGCACCGGAATAGTCGAACTCGCAGGCTTGGCCGATAACAATTGGCCCCGCACCGATTATCATGATTGAGTCGATATCAGTTCTCTTAGGCATGGCAGACCTCGATCAGAGTGGCAAACGGACAGGATTGCAGAGTCGCAAGACCGAGCAAATTGTCGTGGGTTATAGTCATCGGAAGCCTAGGCGCAAGGGGCAAACGCCCCAAAACAGACCGGTTTCAGGCCGGAGGTGAAATGTTATTTAAGTGTTGACTTAAATAATACTCCGCACCATGCTGAGCCCCGATAAATTTTGAGCCTGTAGCCCCCATGCCCGACCTGACAAACAGTTTCGCCGCCCTTGCCGATCCGGTGCGCTTTGCAATCGTTGATCGACTTCTGCGCGAAGGCGAATTGTCGGCGGGTCAGATCGGCGAAAAATTCACGATCTCGGGCCCAGCGGTGTCACAGCACCTGTCTGTTTTACATGAAACCGGCCTCGTTCAAAGGCGTCGGCAAGCGCAGCGGCGGATGTATTCGGTTCAGCCCGAGGGATTGAAAGCGATTTCGGACTGGATCAACGAAGCCCGCAAATTTTGGGAAGCCAGCCTCGATCGGTTGGAGAAAGCCCTACAACAGGAAGAGGATAAATGATGCCTGACGTCGTTCTTGAACGCACCTTAAGCGCTGACATCAATCGCGTATTTGCATTCGTCACCCAACCGGAAAACCTGACAAAATGGTGGGGACCCGAAGGCATGACGGTTCCAGAAGGCGATCTTGATTTCAGCCGTGTCGGGCCTTGGGATTCCGTCATGAAGAATTCCGATGGTGACCGCTATACCGTCAGCGGCACCGTGACCGAGGTCAACGCGCCAAACTCGGTGGCCTTCACATGGGCCTGGCATGACGATCAGAACCAACGTGGCCATGAGAGCAACGTCAGAATTGATCTGAGCGAACAAGACGGCGCAACGCTGTTTCGCCTGACCCACGCCAATCTGGCTGATGCAGATTCGGCCAAGAACCATACGCAGGGCTGGACGTCATCCTTGCGGAAACTTGAAGCAATGGCGTCTTGAAACAATCCACACCAACAAACCAACAGGAGAAATAAAATGGCGAACTATGTATTTGCGTATCACGGCGGCGGCGCACCCTCATCCCCAGAAGAAGGCGAAAAAGTCATGGCGGCTTGGGGCGCTTGGATGGCGGGCCTTGGCGATCATCTGGTCGACGGAGGCAATCCGGTCGGCATGTCCACGACCCTTACGTCGAATGGCGTAAAAGAAGGGGGAGGCGCAAACCCACTTTCGGGCTATAGTATCATTCAGGCAGACTCCATGGAGCAAGCCATAGAGCTTGGAAAATCCTGCCCGATGCTGGACGCACCAGACGGCAGCATCGAAATTGCAGAAGCGATGGAAATGTAGGCCATCGCCTTAAAAATATGAGGGGAACGCGATGAATGAAATTACAGCAAATGTGAATTGGCTGGCAGTGATCGTAGGAATGATCCTGTCGATGGGATTGGGCTTTGTATGGTTCAATCCGAAAAGCAAGCTGGGCAAAATTTGGGCCGAGGGTGTCGGGGTCGGCCTGACACCGCCCGAAAAATTTCCGGCACTGGCCATGGGAATGAACACGCTTGGGCTGTTCCTGATGTCCTGGTTTGTCGGCGTCACCGCCACGAATAATGCACTGCTAACGGTCATTCTGGCGACCGTGGCTTTCGCGATGCTGAACGGCGCACACACGTTGTTCACCGCCGCGACCAAAGGTGCTGCGGCCGTCGCGATGAGCTATTGGCTGGTTGCGCTGCTACTGATGATCGCAAGCCAAGGTCTTCTCGGTTAAAAACAACATCGGTGCCGCCTTCTCGCGGCACCGAAATTCGGCCAAGCCGCTGGATTTGACGTTTCAGCGACCGGCATCGGTCTTTTTAGGGCGAATGCGGCCCGCTTCCCTTGACTTTACTCGCGCGAAAAGGTGTATCAGCGCGACTCTGGATTTTCCCAAAGGGACAAGCATATGCACGCCTATCGCAGCCATTCCTGCGCCGCTCTGACCAAAGCCAATGTCGGCGAAACCGTTCGCCTTTCAGGTTGGGTCCACCGTGTCCGCGACCACGGCGGCATTCTGTTCATAGATTTGCGTGACCATTACGGCGTGACTCAGGTTCTCTGTGATCCGGATTCGCCCGTATTTGCCGAGGTTGAAAAAGTCCGCAGCGAATGGTGCATTCGTATCGATGGCACCGTCAAAGCGCGGGACGAAGATCTTGTGAACGCCAAACTGCCCACCGGCGAAATCGAAGTGTTCGTGCGCGACATGGAAGTTCTCGGAGCCGCTGACGAGTTGCCGCTGATGGTTTTCGGCGATCAGGAATACCCCGAAGAAACCCGCCTGCGTCACCGCTACTTGGACCTCCGCCGCGAGGCGATGCAGGACAACATGAAGCTGCGTTCAGACGTCGTGGCCTCGGTGCGTAAACGCATGTGGGAGAAAGATTTCCGCGAGTATCAGACGCCGATTATCACGGCCTCATCGCCCGAAGGTGCGCGCGATTTCCTCGTGCCGTCCCGTTTGCATCCTGGCAAATTCTACGCGCTGCCGCAGGCGCCTCAGCAGTTCAAGCAACTGATTATGGTGTCGGGCTTCGACAAATATTTCCAGATCGCCCCATGTTTCCGCGACGAAGACCCCCGCGCCGACCGCTCGCCCACCGACTTCTATCAGCTTGATCTCGAGATGAGCTTTGTTGAGCAGCAAGACGTATTCGACACGATCCAGCCGGTGATCCAAGGCGTATTCGAGGAATTCGGTGGCGGTCGCAAGGTCGATACCGAGTGGGAGCAGATTTCCTACAAAGACGCAGCAAAATGGTACGGCTCGGACAAGCCTGACCTGCGCAACCCGATCAAGATGCAGGACTGCTCAGAACACTTCCGCGGTTCGGGCTTTGCGATCTTCGCGAAATTACTTGAGCAAGACGGCACCGAAGTGCGCGCCATTCCAGCGCCAACCGGTGGCAGCCGTAAGTTCTGTGACCGCATGAACGCCTTTGCCCAGAAAGAGGGTCTGCCCGGAATGGGCTACATCTTCTGGCGCGAGAAAACCGCCGACGCCGTGGCGCAAGAATTGGGTATTAAGGTCAAAGAAGCCCAAGCCATGCTGAAATCCGGCGAAGTCGAAGGTGGCATGGAAGCCGCTGGCCCCTTGGCCAAAAACATCGGCCCCGAGCGTACCGAGGCGATCCGCCAGCAACTCGGCCTTGGCATCGGCGACGCGGCGTTCTTCCTTGGCGGCAAACCGAAGTTGTTTGAACCCGTCGCAGGACGTGCCCGCAACATTATCGGCGACGAACTGGGCCTGACCGACACGGACCGTTTCGCCTTCGCATGGATCGTCGATTTCCCGATCTACGAGAAAGACGAGGAAACCGGCAAGATCGACTTTGAACACAACCCGTTCTCGATGCCTCAGGGCGGAATGGATGCGTTGAACGGCGATCCTCTGGACGTTTTGGGCTACCAGTATGACCTTGCGTGCAACGGCTATGAGTTGGTGTCAGGCGCTATTCGAAATCACAAACCCGAAGTGATGCTGAAAGCGTTCGAACTGGCAGGTTACGGCGAAGACGAAGTGAAAAACCGATTTGGTGCTTTGTATAACGCATTCCACTACGGCTCGCCCCCACACGGCGGGTGTGCGGCTGGCATCGACCGTATCGTGATGCTTCTGGCGGACGAGGCTAACATCCGCGAAGTCGTGATGTTCCCGATGAACCAGCGCGCCGAAGACCTGATGATGAACGCCCCAAGCGATCCGTCGTCAGATCAATTGATGGAGCTTTCGCTGCGCGTTATTCCGCAGGATTGAGATTGAGGGCGGCAATTGCCGCCGCCCAAGTCTTGTTGGCTGAAAGTCTATCCCCTACATCGTCCCTGCCGTCTCACGATATAGCCGGTCCATGTCGGCCTGTAACTGAACCGCCTCGGGGTTCAGATCGGTAGTCGCCAGCTTTGCCGGTTTGAAATTGTGATACTCATCCACCCCTCGCACCAGCAGCGCAGTGTCGAGATCATGTTTGGTCTGGCGGACATGGGTGGCAAGGTATTGGACATTCAACCCGATGCGCCTGTCGTCGGAATTGTTGGGCATTGACGCATGGAGCGTCCAGCCGTGGTGAAAACTGGCTTCGCCGGGGGCAAGGGGGGCGAGACGGGCTTTGCTTTCGTCGACGCTTTGGATCGTCTGTCCTTGCAACAGGACGTTGTTTTCGTCTTCTGTCACATCGTGATGCTTCACCCCGCCGATATGGCTTCCTGGGATCATCCGCATGCAGCCGCTTTCCTGTGTCGCGGGGGACAGGGCCAGCCAGAGCGTTACCTGATCGTCATGGCTGAGACCCCAGAACGTCAGATCCTGGTGCCAACTGACATGGCTTTTGGTGTGGGCTTCCTTGATGATATAGGTCGCGTTGTGCAGCAGGATATTCGGACCGATCATCCGCTCGACCAAATTAAGAACGCGGGGGTGCGTGGCCAACTCCGCGGCCGAGGTCAGGATGGTGTGGACATTGGACTGGTAGTGCATCGATCCCGCCTCGGCTTCGGCCGCCTCAAGGCGACGGCGATGATCCGCAGCTTCATCAGTCGTCAAAATAGGCACGCCGGCAACGTAGCCGTCGCGTTCATACGCGGTGGTAATCTGATCTAGGTTTAACTCGCCCATAGCGCTCTCCTGACTTTCTGTCAGGGTGAAAGCGCCGAAAGCTCGGCTCTAGCTTAAGTGCGACGTGGGAAATGTCGCAAACCGTCAGATCACCGGCGCATGCTCAATTCGATCATCGATCAACATGCAAACACGGTCCAACTGACCCTCGCCAGCTTTCCCTGAGACAAGGTTTTGCGCTGCCATGGCAAGGGTTTCATCATGGGCCTGCTGCGCAATTCCAGCCAAAAACTGCCCTGCATAGCCGCGCACGTCCGGCGTAGGATCACGGCGCAAAAGCTCTGCCACATGGGCGAGGTCGTCGCGAAAGCCGATCAGGTCGGCGTTGATCTCGGCTTGATTGATGGCCCGTGGTCCACCGAATTGTTTGTCTTTGGGCAAATGCGCCAGAATCGTTTCCTGAAAGGTCGACAGGCTGTCATGCGGCTTGAGCAAGAACGCATCGGCCCCCGCCGCGATCGCAATGGATTCCGCGAAACTATCAGCGCTGGTCCCCATGATCGTCGGGATACGCGGCGACATTTGCGCAAGTTCGCCAATCAGTTCGGCACCCGAGCCGTCGGGCAGCCCCATATCAACCAAAGCCACGCTGGGCCGGTAGATCGCCAGATGACGCCGCGCGGCTGACAGGCTGTCGGCCCGCCGAAGACGCGCCCCGCTGTGCAAACACATGAGGCGCAAGGCCTCGGACGCGTAGCGGCTGTCTTCGACGACCAAAACCGTCAACCCAAGCAAGGGCCTTTGCGCGGTCGGGGCGGGGGTCATTCCGTAGCGGGCGAAGTTGTCCATGATTCTCGTCTCCTATCCCGCCCAATTTCCGCCCAACTCCCTAACGGTTGGTTAAACGGCGCTGAAGAACCGCGTAAAGGGATCATTGGGTAAAACAAAACACGCCCCCACGTCTTGATGCCGCATTGCTGCGCGTCCCGGAACGCGGCATACAGCCGGAAATTCACGAGGAGATCACCATGATAGGTCGTTTGAACCACGTTGCCATCGCAGTGCCGGATCTGGACGCTGCTGCCAACCAGTACCGCAATGCGCTCGGGGCGAAAGTCGGAGCGCCCCAAGACGAACCGGACCATGGTGTGACAGTCATCTTTATCGAGCTTCCCAATACCAAGATCGAACTGCTTTATCCGCTGGGCGACGACAGTCCGATCAATGGGTTTCTCGAGAAAAACCCTTCGGGCGGCATTCACCATGTTTGTTACGAAGTTGACGATATTCTCGCCGCCCGCGACCACCTGAAATCCACAGGCGCCCGCGTTCTTGGCTCGGGCGAGCCGAAAATAGGCGCACATGGCAAGCCTGTGCTGTTTCTGCATCCAAAAGACTTCAACGGTTGCCTTGTTGAGCTTGAACAGGTTTGATCTGGCCACAACAATCGTGCGATGTTAGACCATTTCAAATCCCATGCCGCTAGGAGCGCAAAATGACGATCACCGCAGCCTTCGTGTTATTCGCCGTAATCTGGTTCATGCTGTTCCTGATGATCCTGCCACAGCAATTGAAAACGCAGGGCGACATTGGCGAAATCGTACCCGGAACGCATTCGTCGGCCCCGACGAACCCTCAGATCAAGCGTAAGGCCAAAATAACCACGGCAATCACTTTGGTTTTATGGGCAATTACGGTCTACATTATTCTGTCAGGCAAGATCACCGTGCGTGATTTTGACTGGATGAACATGCTTGGCTAGTCGGCGAGGCGTCAGGGCTGCTTGAAAATTCCGCTATCGGGAGCGCTGGCCTGTCACCCCGTGATAGATATGCGTGAACGTCGCCGCCCCGAGAATCGGGATCACGAGGTTCAGCAGCGGGACCGACAGTGGGATCGCCATAAAGAACCCAGCCAGCCAGATCTTTCCTGCGTGTTTTGAACGCAATTCCTTGGCCTGTTTGATCCCAACCCGCCGCATCGCGGCCAGTTGAAAATACTCGCGTCCCAGCAAGTATCCGTTAAGGCCCCAGAATATCAGCGGCGCAAATGGCGTGAAAAAGACGTAGAGGATCAGCGCCAAAGTGTTGGCGAGGATGATGACCCCCATAAAATTGACCGAGTCTCGGATCGCCATCCAGATACCGAATTTGGGCACCACTGGTAGATGAGGATAATGTGCGTCCTCGACCGCTTGCGCGACGTCTTCAAGAAAGATCGACGTAATCGCCGAGGCGACGGGGATCATCAGAAAAGTCGACAAAAGCACCATCACGAAAAACGACGACCAGCTTAGCAAATCGTTCAACCATGTGACCTCTCCGACAAGGGGCAGAATGACGTCTTCGCCGAACATCCAGTTCAAAATGAGCAAGAACGCCGCGTAGGCTGCGACCAGTAGCGCGAATGTCAGTCCGATGCCCAGATAAAACACGCGCCGAAACCGCGGGTCTGAAATCTGGGCGACGGCTTTTCCGAAGCTCGCGAAAATCATGCGCTGACCCAGCTTGTCAGGGCTGCAACATCAGGGCGTGGGCGGTCCGAGGGTTCGGATTTCGGCGTTCCGATATGGACGATTCCCGCGATCCGTTCGTTCTCGGCCAAACCAAGCGCGTCCTTGCGGAAGGTTGGATCGTGGCTGAACCAGCCCGACAACCAATTCGCGCCCCAACCCGAGGCCAAAGCGGCGTTTGTCAGGGCCATACAGACCGCGCCTGCCGAGTAGACCTGTTCGACCACGGGCACGCTGGCGTCGGCATCGACGCTCTCGACGACGACGACCGCAAGTTTGGCGTTGATGTAATGCGGCATGGGTTTCGCGATCTGTTCTTCGGGGCGTTTCTGGCGTGCACCGGCCTTCTTGATCTCGTTGATAATGCGGTCAAACGCTTTGTCTTGCAGAACGATAAAGCGCCATGGTTCCAGCTTGCCGTGATCCGGCGTGCGCGCGGCCGCGGTCAGGATGACGTTCAGTTCGTCCTTGTCCGGTACTGGCCCCGTCATGGTTTTTGCGGGTACAGAACGGCGGGACAGAAGAAAATCCAAGGCGGCTTGATTGCGTACAGGCATGAAAGTCTCGGTTATGGTGAATCGGTCTCTCTTATGTCAGAGTCCAAGAGCAAAAGATCAACCGTCCGGCGCTTAGATTTTTGCTTCAACCTCATCCAGCCAGACCGACAGAAAGGCGTCAAACGCGGCACTCGGTTGGCGTTTCATCACAATCTCGGCCATCGGGTCAGTCGCACGGGTCCGCGATCTCGCCATCGTTTCAAGCACCGCATGGCCGCAGAACGGCACATGCACGTCCGAATATCCGCCCTCGTGAACCATCATCAGTTTGCCGTCGCAGAGATCGTCAGCGGTCTCCATAATCTTGCGCGTCATCTGCCGAAAGGTATCAGGCACGGCCATCATCGCGCTGAGCGGATCAAAGATCGAGGCGTCATACCCGCAGGCAACAATGATTGCATCCGGCTGAAAGGCCTCAAGTGCAGGAGTGACAAAACGGTCATAGGCTTCGAGATAGCCGGAATGACCGGTTCCTCCGGGCAGCGGGATGTTCAGATTGAACCCTTCGCCCGCACCCGCGCCACGGGCCTCGGCTTCGCCAGTGTCCACCGGATAGTTTCGGTCCTGATGAAGGCTGATCGTCAGGACGTCATCACGATCATAATAGATCGCCTCGGTGCCGTTGCCGTGATGCACATCCCAATCCACGACGGCGACGCGTTCGAGCAAGCCTTCGGCCAATGCCGCCTCAATTGCGACGGGGATATTTGCCAGCAGACAAAAGCCATTCGGCCAATCGGGAAGACAGTGATGCCCAGGCGGGCGGGACAGGGCGTAGGCGTTGTCAACTTCGCCCTCAAGCACAGCAAAAAGCGCGCTGCGGGCCAAACCCGCTGAAAGCGCTGCAATCTCAAATCCGCCGCGCCCAAACGGGGTGCGCAACCCAAGCTCACCACCGCCAGCGTCAGAAAGCTCTTTAAACTTGCGCAGAAACGCGGGGGGATGCACGCGCTCAAGCTCTTGCAGGGTTGCCATTGGGGCGCTGCGCTGGATCAACTCACGGCCCAACCCGGTGACATCAACCAGTGATTTCAAACGCCTCTTGCTTTCAGGGGATTCCGGCAAACCTCCGTAGGACAGCGGCTGCACGTGGCCGCCGATCTGATAGTTGCCCGCGTAGCCCTCGCCTGCGTGCCAAAAGCACTTTTCGTCCCAGTAAAAGCCGGTCGCCATCCCATATCCCCCGTTTCGGCCGAGGTTTGCGTGAACGCACCCAAAGCGCAAGTGGTTCTTGGAAAACCGCGTTGCTATTCGCGTTTCAACTGATAGACGCCCTCAGGCAGATCCAAAGCCACGGACAGGTCATCCAGCTGGCTGATCGACAACGTAATTTTTTGCGTGCGATCTGTGCGCGGGTCGTATTGCTCGACCGTAATACACTCGGCAAATGCGTTGATAACAACGTCTTCCTGCAACGGGGCTGCGCCGTCGTCGACAAGCGTGATAACGGACGAGTCAAATTCGTGTTCGATACTAAACATACCCGCAGGCTAACCTGCGCATCGGCATAATCAAGCGCTACCTGTCCGAAACATTCGGCATCCGAAGTTGATCTGGGTCAAGGCAAGCCCCCACTGGCGTTGCCTTAATAGAGAGGCGACAGAAAAGGACGGGCCAATGGCCGAGGATGACAAATACGTGCGCCATGCGCGGTTGGTTTCAAAAATGGCAGATCGGGTTGGTCTCGATCTGGTCGAAGAGATGCAGCGCGGTCAGATCGATGCAGAAGACGTTCGCATGATGGTGCATCGCTGTCAGGGCTGCACCGATCCCGAGGCCTGCGAAAAGTTGTTGGCCCAGGGGCAACCGCTGGAAAACCCACCGGAGTATTGCCGCAACGCGAACGTCTTTGCGCAGCATAAGGCCTAGGTGCGACGGCGGCCGAGAACTGCAAAAACGAGCCGCACCGCGCTTATAGGTCTCTGGCATCGCGTTGCGAATACCTGCAACAGATGATCCAAACCCTGCCAGATCGCTGAAATATGCGTCACGTTGATAAATAATCGAGATGCGACTAACCTTCATCGCGAAAACACTTGGAAAGCCCGTAGTTTACGGCTGCCCAGTGCGCGGTTTGCGTCTCAAAAAAGGGTGCTGAGCAATGGACGTCAAAGGGACGCAGGACACCAAAGATTTCTACGACAATGTCGGCTGGCGCACCGATGAGGCTGGCGTCAGCGTGGACGAGGAACTCTTTGGCACCAAAGAGGACGGACCCCTGCGCCAGCGCATGTCCGACCGAAAATGGCAGCGTATTCGCGAGCACATTCGGACGGACACGCCCCCTGATGTGCTCGAGGTCGGATGTGGCGGATCACCGAGCATTGAAATGCTCAAGGATTGCGGCACCTATTGCGGTGCCGACTTTTCATCCGCTGGCCTTGCTCTTGCGGCAAAAAATCTTGAAAACCACCCTGCCAACGCGCGGTTTGTCGAGGCAGATGCGGTTGATCTGCCCTTTGAAGACGCTTCCTTTGATACGGTTTATTCGGCCCATATGATTTATCACATCGTCGACAAAGCCTCGCAAAGTGCAGCCCTACAAGAGATGGTGCGCGTTCTTAAACCTGGTGGCACGCTGGTTCTGACAACAGCGAACCCCAGACCGCTTTTGTTTCCGGCGCGAATGTTGATAAGGATTGTCGCCGATACGCCCGTGCTTTCGCAAATTGCGCGCAAGGTAAAGGGCAGCTCGCCTATTCCCTATCGTCCGGCCAAGATATCAGCTTACAAACGCGAATTTGCCCGCTGCCAAAGCACCCGCGTTATCAACGGCGGGATACCTTCAACCGCGTTCAACCAGTCGGTATCCGAGTTGCGCTGGCCAACCAAGGCCTTGTGGCTTCTCTTTGATGCCTTGGACAACCGCTTTCCGACGCTTTCCGCCTATCTTGGAAACTACGCGATCGTTCTGGTACGCAAGTAGCATTGCTGGACGGTATTGCGAATAAATTCGACCCATGACGCCCGCACCTGAGATCCGGCAAATCCTCAACGTCTTGACGGATCGCGGTTCAAAATACGCGGTCTCCGGTGGCCGTGCCACAAACCGGGCCGAGGTTGACGCCTTCCTCAAGGCGCTGAAACGCAACAAGCGGTTTGCCAAGGCCACCCACAACACATGGGCGGTGGTCCATTCGGACGGTGGCCCGCTCAAAGGCGATGACGGGGAAAGCGGCGCGGGGATGGTTATCCTCAACATGCTTGAGCACGACGGGATCAAGGATCACATCATCGTGGTGACCCGCTGGTACGGCGGCGTGAGGCTCGGTGGAGACCGGTTTCGCCGCGTGAAAGAAAGCGTTGCTGCCTATCTGGACGCCTTTCGCGACTCGATTTGA
>JBELFK010000090.1:0-11946 GCA_042092935.1 Paracoccaceae bacterium
ACAGTTTTGACACGTCGCGCATTCTCTACCGGGGTAGGGGCGGCAGCATTCGCAGCGCCTTCTATTCTGGGCGCTCAAGAACAAGCTCCGGTTCGGCGCAACATGTCTTCGTTCCGAACGCATGCTTGGCAGGATCACTTTGATCGGCTCGGAAATGGCATCATCATTTCGGATACGGTCTCACGTGTTCTGCAGCATTGGACGGCAGACGGCGAAATGCGTATATATCCAACGTCCGTGCCGATGACAGACGAGCTGACGCGGCGCGGATACACCGAAATCGTCTTCAAGGATCCAGAGCCGGACTGGGCGCCAACACCGTCCATGCTTGAAAGAGACCCCACTCTGCCATCCTATGTGCCCCCCGGACCGGAAAACCCTTTGGGCATCCGGGCCATGCATTTGACATGGCAGTATTACAGAATCCACGGGACAAACGATACACGCAAGATCGGGCGGCGCTCATCAAACGGCTGCATTGGTCTGTTTAACGAACAAATCATCGAAGTGTATGACCAGACGCCAGTTGGCACTCAAGTCAAGCTAATCTGATGGCGAGATCCGGCATTTTCATCGCGGCGGTCCTGGTTGTCGGGGGGCGCCTGTGATCTGGCAGCAGTTGCAGCCGGTCGAAAGCTTCATAAACAGCGGCGTGAAAATGGCTGTTGCATATGTGCGGGAACTGCAGCGTGCAAACGGGATCAACTAATGGAGTGCTGGAAATGCGAATAAAGGTTTGGATCACATCCACGGTCATTGCGACGATCGGCGTCGCGGCTTGGGCGCATACTGGGGCAACGGGTGTTGTCCTCGAGCGCATGCAAGGCATGTCTGCGATGGGAGAATCCATCAAGACACTCACCCCGATGATGCGGGGTCAAGTTCCATACGATGCCGATCTGGTACGTCGTGAGGCAGACGCAATGGTCGGGCATTCGGGTGAACAGATGGCACGGCTGTTTCCCGAGGGGTCGGGTGGGGGCGTGTCCAAAGCGTTGCCGTCAGTGTGGGAAGACAGCGAACAGTTCGCGGCCCTCGCGGAAGACCTGAAAACAGCCGCAGAAGGATTGAAGTTGAGCGCAGGCAATGGGCTGGCCACAGCACAAAGCAACGACAGTGGATCAATGATGGGCGGTACAACCGGCGGGATGATGGGCGGTGGCGCTTCCTCCATGATGGGTGGAGGTATGATGGAATCGAACCAGGTCATGACGGGCGAGATGTTTGCCAACATGCCCGCAGACGCGGCGTTCACAATGGTTGCTCAGACATGTTCGGCCTGTCATCAGAAATTCCGCAAAGAAGACGAGTAAGCAAGTGCGTTGGGGGCGTTGGATTATTGGCGCGGTGGGCGTCGGCGGGATCGGCGTTGTCGCGGCAACGATAGCCTGGCCGATCGGAGCAGCCGTTACAGAGATAAGTCTGGCCGGGGATATTGACCGGGGATCGTATTTGGCACGGGCCAGCGGTTGTATCGCGTGCCACACCAACTTTGAATCCGGAGGTGCCCCGCTGGCCGGGGGTGCTCCTCTCAAGACAGACTTTGGCACCTTTTACCCGCCAAATCTTACAACCGACGCGGAACATGGAATGGGAAACTGGACCGTGGCAGACTTCGCAAAAGCAGTGAGGCAGGGTATCTCTCCTGACGGCGATCCATATTATCCGACCTTTACGTATCCGTTTTATGCAAATTTCACGGATCAGGATATTGCTGACCTGTGGGCCGCATTCCAGACCGTGCCAGCCGTGAACGTGCCAGCGCCAGCCCACGACGTCCCTTTTCCGTTCGATCAACGATGGGGGATGAAGCTTTGGAGAGCGGCGTTTTTGACGGAACCCTTTACGGCACCCGAAGCCGACAAAAGCGACGTCTGGAACCGAGGCAAGCTGCTGGTTAACGGTGCCGCACATTGCTCTGCCTGTCATACGACGCGGAACGTTGTAGGTGCACGCATTGTGGCTGAACGGTTTTCGGGCAACGATGCCCTGCCTGGAGGCGGCAAGGCCCCATCGATCCGTTCCGGCGATCTTTTGTCAGAAGGTTGGACAGTAGACGATCTGGCTTATGCATTGCGATCTGGCATCACGCCTTCGGGTGATGTTTTTGGCGGATCAATGGCCGAAGTTGTACGCTATGGAACGAGCTTCCTAAGCGATGCAGACCTGACCGCGATGGCCATCTACCTTATGGACAACGATATATAGTACTGGAAATCAACTGATGATCACGCTCAATCGCCGACAATTTCTCGCTACGTCCAGCGCATTTGCCGGGATATCGGCGTCTGCTGGTTTCGCGAATACGCCGCCAACCAACCTGATTGCACAAGAGAGCGACGTGCAGTTGCTGCCTGGTGACTATGGCAAAACTTCGCTTTGGTGCTTTGACGGGAGTTCACCGGGCCCGGAAATCCGTGTCGCCCAAGGTGGTCGGGTGCAGCGCAGATTAGTCAACCGGTTTTCCCAAGGAACTTCAACGCACTGGCACGGAATCCGGATCGACAACGCCATGGATGGCGTTTCGGGCCTGACGCAGGATGCCGTCCAGCCAGGGGATGCCTTCGACTATGACTTTATTGTCCCGGACGCTGGCACCTACTGGTATCACGCGCATAACCGTTCGTTGGAACAGGTGGCCAGGGGACTCTATGGCGCCCTGATCGTTGAAGAAGCGGAGGCCCTCGATATCGATCGGGAGGAGATTTTGATACTTGATGATTGGCGCATCAATCCCGAAACCGCCCAGATCCAGAATGACTTTGGTGCGCCTCGTGATCTCAGCCACGCGGGAAGGCTCGGAAACCTGATTACGACCAACGGGACTTTTAATCTCGCTTTGTCTGCGCGCAGGAATGAACGCCTGCGTCTGCGGCTCGTCAATGCCTCCAACGCGCGCAATTTCCAGTTGAGCCTCGATGGCCTCGACGGGTGGATGGTCGCCCTTGATGGGATGCCGTTGACTGCACCAATTAAAGTAACTGACACCATGACCCTTGCACCGGCCCAACGTATTGACCTAATCGTCGATGTAACGGCGAACGTCGGAGAAACGGCCCATATCGTTCAGGTTGGTCGCGAAGAGACTTTTAGCCAGGTCGCTTTCGAGGTCGAGGAAGGTGGCACCGTAAACCGCAGGGATGCGCCCGCGGCCCTGCCTCCGAATGACCACGCAATGGTTGATCTGCAGGACGCCACAACGCTCAGTCTGAGTATGGAAGGGGGCGCGATGGGCCGTTTGAGTTCCGCTTCTCTTGGTGGGGAAATCAAGCCGATGGGCGAGCTTGTTCAAGCCGGGTATTTCTGGTCGTTCAACGGGAAGGTTGACGGTATCGACGGCGAACCTTTCGCGCGATTGGACCGAGGGCAGAATGTGCGTTTGAAGATGGTGAACGATACGGTTTTCCCACATGCCATGCACCTGCATGGTATGCACTTTCATGAAGTGGCAGAGGATGGCACGCTCGGACCACTACGTGATACCACGCTCCTTGAACGCGGAGAGACGCGTGAAGTCGCGTTCGTGGCGGACAATCCTGGCCAGTGGCTGCTGCATTGCCATATGTTGTCACATGCGGCCTCGGGCATGATGACCAAGATCGTTGTTGGATGATGACCCGATCTGCATATCTCGGGCTTGGACTTGCGGGTGTCGCGGCGGTTGCGGCCTTCCTTTGGACTGAAATCGGCGACGCGCCCCTTTCGTCAAACTCCGCGAGCGCCGGCCCGGTCGACATAGCCGCAGGTGAGATCCTTTACGCGGAAAACTGCGCCGCGTGCCATGGTGCAAACCTAGAGGGCGAGGAAGACTGGCGCACGCCGCGCGAAGATGGAAGCCTGCCAGCTCCTCCGCACGACGCGACCGGACATACATGGCATCATCCTGACAGCATGCTTTTTACCTACACCAAGCAAGGGGGCCAGGCGACGCTCGCCGCGCAAGGCATTGAATTCAACAGCGGCATGCCGGGTTTCGGCGAACAACTGAGCGACGAGGACATCTGGAACATCCTCGCATACATCAAATCAATCTGGCCGGAGCGTGAACGCGCCGCGCAGGCCGATCGAACGGCACAGGACATAGCGTCAAAAGGAGACGGGTAATGAAGAGATTTTTAGCCACCGCTGCACTTGTGATGCTTCCCATAGCTGCGATGGCAGACGGCCTTGACGAAAACCGGATCAAGGAACTTGTGCTGGAAGCCATCCGCGAAAATCCGGGCATTGTATTCGAGGCCGCCCAATTGTTCGAAGAGCAGCAACAAGCTTTGCAGGCGCAAGCCGCAGCGGAGGTTCTCGATACTGAAAAAGCCACGCTTGAAAATGATCCAAACGCACCTGTTCTGGGCAATCCGGAGGGCGATGTCACGGTTGTGGAATTCTTCGATTACAACTGCCCATATTGCCGTAGGGTCAAACCTGAAATGGAGGCACTGCTTGCCGCCGATCCCAACGTCAGGGTCGTGTATCGAGAGTGGCCGATTTTGGGGGAGGGTTCGGTGTTTGCCGCCCGCGCGGCATTGGCTTCGCGCAATCAGGGCAAGTATGAAGAATTCCACTGGGCGATGATGCAGTTAAAGCAACGCGCTGAGGAAGCCACGATTATTCGCGTTGCGGAAGACATCGGCCTCGATGTTGCACAGCTGCGTCGCGACATGACCGCACCGGAAATTGAAGAGCACATTCAAACTTCCATGCGGCTTGCGCAGTCGCTGGGGTTCAGTGGCACACCTTCATTCGTGATCGGCGACAGTCTTGCGCCGGGTCTGATTCAGGCGGACCAGATGATTGAACTTGTCGATCAGGCCCGGGCCGCCGAATAAGGACAAGCCTACGCGGCTGAAGCGTCGTAGCCTGCGTCAACGATGGGTTGCCGCACGGCGGCTTGTTCCAATGTGCTTTGGACAGTGACGAGGCAAAGGTCCAGATCGGTCGCAATGACGCCCGATGGGTCTTTCGCCTTGATACCGCTTTCGATGGCGGATGTGCAGTGTTCACAGGTCATTTTCGGGACGGAAAAAATCATGAGGGTCTCCATTTGCAACGCGACCTGACTGTTGCTGATTCCACTGGCGGGAAGGTCAAGACACTTTTGACCGCAAAAAAATTCAGTTCCCCTCTTGAGCTTCCCGCAACTGGAAGCCTTAGATTGAAAGCGACTTGGTAGAGGATGCTTTGATGACAGGTTCCAGTTCCATACAGCTTTCAATCACCGGCATGAGCTGTGCGTCATGTGTCGGACGGGTCGAAAATGCCCTGAATGATGTGCCTGGTGTTTCGGGCGCAAGCGTGAACCTTGCCAATGAGACGGCGCGGTTCCAAAGTGATTTTCCTGCCGCCACAGGTGCCGCAATCGAGGCCCTGTCAGCTGCTGGCTATCCGGCCAGAACGGCCCGGGTCACGTTGAATGTGGGGGCGATGTCCTGCGCATCCTGTGTGGGTCAGGTTGAACAGGCCCTAAAGGCCGCGCCGGGTATTTTAGACGTGGCGGTCAATCTCGCTGCCGAAACGGCGGCTGTCAGCTATCTGCCAGATGTCATCGCACCTAAAGAAATCGCCGAGTCTAGCACGGCTGCAGGATACCCTGCCGAAGTTGCAGATACAGATGCGCAGGTCAGCCGATCAGAACGCAAGGCCGACGAGGCAAAGGCCCTGGCGCGCCGCGTCGTGTTTGCCGCTATTCTGACCGTTCCGGTGTTCATTCTGGAAATGGGCAAACACACGATCCCGGGCTTTGAGGAGTTGATTGAGCGTACAATCGGCATCCAGACTTCTTGGTTGATCCAGTTCGCGCTTGCGACGGTGGTTCTGTTTGGACCGGGTTGGGGCTTTTTTGCAAAAGGCATTCCGGCGCTGCTCAGACGTGTTCCGGATATGAACAGCCTTGTCGCACTCGGCACAGGTGCGGCATGGAGCTATTCAGTCGTGGCGACGTTTTTGCCCGACCTGCTGCCCGACGGCGTTCGAGCCGTTTATTTCGAAGCGGCTGCGGTCATTGTCGTGCTTATCCTGCTGGGGCGCTTTCTGGAAGCCCGCGCAAAGGGTAAGACCGGTGCCGCCATACAGGCGCTTTTGGGCTTGCAGGCAAGGACGGCGCGGGTTCTGCGCAACGGAAAGGCCAGCGAGGTCGAGATCGAGGCACTGCGGATCGGGGATCTGGTCCTAGTGCGTCCCGGTGAAAGGGTGCCCGTCGATGGCGACGTGACAGACGGGTCAAGCAATGTCGATGAAAGCATGATCACTGGCGAACCCCTTGCCGTTCCGAAAACGGCGGGCAATCCAGTGACCGGCGGCACCGTGAACGGCACCGGTAGCCTGACCATCGCGGCCACTCGGGTCGGGGCCGATACCACGCTCGCCCAGATCATTCGTATGGTGGAAGAAGCGCAGGGCGCGAAGCTGCCGATCCAGGGGTTTGTCGATCGTGTCACCATGTGGTTCGTACCGGCCGTTCTGGTTCTGGCGCTCGTGACCGTGGCTGTCTGGCTTCTGGTTGGTCCTGATCCGGCCCTGACCTTTGCCCTGGTCGCAGGCGTGTCTGTTTTGATCATTGCGTGCCCTTGTGCCATGGGATTGGCCACGCCTACCTCAATCATGGTGGGCACGGGCCGCGCGGCCGAAATGGGGGTTTTCTTCCGCAAAGGGGATGCGCTGCAACATCTGGATGAAGTTGATATTGTTGCGCTCGACAAGACGGGAACCGTCACACACGGTCAGCCAAGCCTGACCGATCTCATTACGACTGATGGCTTTGATCGTGCAGAGACACTCGCCCTCATCGCATCTGTCGAAGCGCAATCCGAGCATCCCGTGGCCGAAGCCATTGTGCAGTCTGCGGAAAACGAAGGCGTGTCCTGGCCGGATGCTACGGAGTTCCGTTCCGTGACGGGCTACGGCGTCGAAGCTCTGGTCCAGGGCCGCAAAGTACTTGTTGGCGCCGATCGCTTCATGGCGCAACGGGGCATCGACATTGGCCCGTTGGAAGATCGGGAACGGGCATTGGCTGACAAGGGACGTACCGCGCTCTTTGCCGCCGTTGATGGATCCCTTGCGGCAGTGATTGCTGTTTCTGACCCGGTGAAATCGTCCAGCGCCGATGTCATCCGTGCCCTGCATGATCGCGGGATCAAAGTCGCCATGATCACTGGCGACAAGAAGGCCACAGCAGACGCGATTGCCCGCGAGGTCGGGATCGACCACGTTGTGGCCGGGGTGCTGCCAGATGGAAAAGTTGCAGCGCTCCAGGAACTGAAGCAGGGCAATCGCAAGATCGCCTTTGTCGGCGATGGCATCAACGACGCACCAGCGCTGGCCCATGCCGATGTCGGCATCGCCATCGGAACCGGCACGGATGTGGCCATTGAAAGTGCCGACGTGGTGTTGATGTCCGGGGATTTGCGCGGCGTGGTGAACGCCATTGAAGTGGCTCGCACGACCATGCGCAACATCCGGCAGAACCTCATATGGGCCTTTGGATACAATGTGGCGTTGATTCCGGTCGCAGCGGGCGCACTCTATCCCGCCTTTGGGCTGCTGTTGTCACCCATCTTTGCCGCCGGGGCCATGGCGCTGTCTTCGGTATCGGTTCTGAGCAATGCGCTTCGTCTGCGCCGTATCAAACCGACGATGGCAGAAGGTGACGCGCCCCAGCAACCCGCAACGAAACTCACAACGCAGCCAGCAGAATAGGAGAACAAGGTGAATATCGGGGAAGTATCAGAACGCGCGGGCTTGCCACCAAAGACAATCCGCTACTACGAGGATATTGGTCTTGTTCGACCTCTGCGCAGCGATAACGGGTACCGCGCCTTTCGGGAGAGCGACATTCACAAGCTGGCGTTCCTGGGCCGTGCCCGAACACTGGGTTTTTCGATTGAAGACTGCCGCACGCTTCTCGACCTCTACGAAGATGAATCCCGCGAAAGCGCGCAAGTAAAATCGGTCGCGAAAGAGCATCTTACGGCCATTGACAGAAAAATCGCGCAACTCAAGTCAATGCGACAGACGCTATCGCACCTCGTTGACGCGTGCCAAGGCGATTATCGGCCAGATTGTCCAATACTGGAGGACCTCGCCAAAGGATCCTGACCTTATTTGTCTGTGGCGAGCGCGGCGGCGTCCAATGCGTTTAGAACAGCGTCAGATGTCAGGACTTCGGACAATATGATCCCGTCTGGTGCATTCGGCCCATAGACGATGTTGAAGGGTATCCCAAACCTGTTGTGAGCCTCCAGATATCGCGAAATATCGGGATTGGGCCGCGTCCAGTCGGCCTGCATTGCGACGACTTTTTCGTCTCGCAATCGGTCAACGACCGGCACTCGGTCCAGCACCAGCGTCTTGTTTGCCTTGCAGGTCAGGCACCAATCTGCGGTGACGTCGACAAAGACCGTCTGGCCCTGAGAGATCAGTCTTGGGATTTCGGAGCGGTCGAATGTGACCCAATCCTGACCAATCTCTTTTATCGTTGGCGGGGGGGTCAAGGTACCCGGAAGTGCAAGGCTGAGGACGGCAACGGCAGCCAGCGCGGCAGTTCGCGTATATCTCCCCGGCAGCCGGATAGTGGCAAAGAGAACGAAGAGCACTGCAAGTACCAGAACCGAGACGGCAACCCGGACACCCGACACGCCCATCAGGACCCAGAGCAGCCAGATCGCGGTGCCAGCCAAAAGACCGGCAAGCACCCACTTAACGACAAGCATCCATCGGCCGGGCTTGGGCAACAGTCGGACCATGCCGGGCTTCCAGGCAAACAGCAGATAGGGCAGGGACAGCCCAAGGCCCAAAGCCGTGAACACGATGATGACATCAATTGGGCGACCGGACAGGGCAAAGGCCACCGCCGTCCCAAGGAAGGGGGCTGAACAGGGCGTTGCCAGTACCGCAGCAAAGGCACCCGTCGCGAAATCCCCGATGTAACCGTCCCGAACGCTTGATCTGGCCAGCCGCGACTGTAACCCGGAAGGCAGCGAAATCTCGAATATCCCGAACAGATTGGCGGCAAAGACAGTCAGGACCAGAAACATGATTGTCAGGAAAACAGGGTTTTGGAATTGCAGACCCCATCCCACCGTGATCCCGACGGACTGCAAGACCAAAATTCCAGCGGACAGCACCCACATGAACACCAGCACGCCAAGCGCCGACATCAGGAATCCGTTCCGAACCTCGTGTGATGGTTTGTCTCCATGATTGAGAACCGATGTCAGTTTGATGGACAGGACGGGCAGAACGCAGGGCATGACATTCAGGATCAAACCACCGAGGAAAGCAAAGGCGGCGATCGCCAGTATCTGCGCCAGATCAGGCAGGTTCGCCACAAGCTCGAAAGGCGCATCCGGGACGGTATTTGACCACTCAGGCATGGCCGTCACGGCGCGTGACCCGTCTGTCACCGTAACTTGCAACAGTGGCAATTGTTCTTCACTGGCCAAGAGGGGCAATTTCGCCCAAAGTTCCGTTCCCGCGCTATTCGTTCGGATGTCCGGCTTTCCGAAGGTAAATGTCGGTCCCATTTCCGGGAATACGTCCGGGTTCACAAAGGCGTTTGCACTGCGCGCTGTGACGTAGAGCGCGCCATCGGCGATTACAGCCGTCTCGACCTCGATGTCAGCCGCATCGGGACCAAGCGGCACCCGTTCGGCAAACTCGGAGATAAGCGCAGCGGAGGCCGCATCAATTCCAGCGCCAGCCGGGATCGTCAGAGCGAGGTTGAAATCATGGGGCACGCACACGGTCGAGCAGGTTAACAGCGTGACTCCCGCCTGAAGCTCGACCGCCTGTCCGGCTGTTTCAAGAACCGCCTGGATGGGAAGGACAACACGTTTGTTGTACCCGAAATTCTCGATCCCGAATGCTGTGAAACGCTCAGGCGCAGGCCAGAGTATCTGTGCCGTCGCCAGGTTTGTCGATCCATCCCACGAGATTTCAGGCGGCAGACCGACCTCGCCGGGTGAGCGCCAATAGGCTTTCCAGCCCTCGGCCAGCTTGATGTCGAGGCCGAGTGACAAAGTTCCGGAATTCGTCGCAACGCCATTTTCGACAGAGATAAGCCGCGCTGAAATCGCCGTGTTCTCGTAAGTATCAGTTGACGCTGCGACGCTCATGGATGCCCAGAGACACGCCATCAACGCCAAAACAAGACACCACGGGGCTCGCAACATCATTTGGGGCGCTTTCGTCGTTGTTGCTCAAAAGCAGGCGCAGATCCCTGGGCCAACCTATTGGCGGCGGAATTTTTGCGACAGTTCCTAAGGCCCCGAAGGAGACGGGCATGGCAAATCCAATTAGGCTCTACACTGAAACACATACCACGCCCCAACCTTCTTCGCGTTCCAGTTCGACGATCTGTCCGATCATTTTGTCGCTGATCTGGCCTTGAACGACGGTACGACCAATCACAAGCGCAGGTGTGCCTACAAAGGCAAAGACCCGGGCAAGAGCCGCACTATTTTCCAGTTCTTGGGCAATCTCGGCGCTTTCCATGTCGGCAACCAATTGGGTGCCATCAACACCAAGATCATCCGAAAGTCGACGGAGATACTCGGGCGTTGCTTGAAATGGGCTCTTCATCAACCTCTCATGGAACGCGACGTAGGCCCCTTGTCGTTTTGCCGCTAACGCGGCTTTGGCGGCCAGGTTCGAGCTATCTCCGAGCAACGGAAGCTCATGCCATGCGACCACAACCTCGTCATCCATCTCTTGTGACATATCCGCCAGACGTTTGGTTTGCACTCGGCAGAAAGGACAGTAATAATCTGAGAACGAGGCCATCGGAATCTTCGATGCAGTCGTTTCAAGACCCCCATAGAGCGCACCACAAATATCTTCGGAAACCCTCTTCAGGGCCGCGGCTTTCCGTGCTGTCGCCTCAGCACTGTCAACGTTGCCCAAACCTACGAATGGGTCAAATCCGCCTGAAGTCTCTCCCGCCACATATTTTCGAAAACCAATCGGAGTGTCGAGCGGAACGAGTTCGAGCCTTTCGGGCAGCAAAGAGGGCACCGTACGGAGGGCAGTGTAACCCGCTAAGATCGCACCGATCGTCAATAGCGTTGATCGCTTCTTGGTGTCCATCCTCAGCCGTAAATTGGGGTCGCATTGGCGGTCAATCATACCGTCTCAACTTGCGACGCGTCAACTTTACAAACCGATACAATATTATTCGTGAAAACATAGCATTGCGGAGATAGTCAAGCGATCGGAGGTTGAGTGCAAATGCATCTTCAGCCTCTGGCGATATTGCTGTCATGAACGGATTAAAGCTTGAGCTATTCGGGAAAACAAATTGGTCTTCTCGCGGCTGCTGGGTCGGCGGCTTTGCTCTTTGCAGCTTTCGTGTTTCAGGCTTTGGGCTATGCACCCTGCGCGATGTGCATTTGGCAGCGGTATCCGCATGTAGTTGCAATCGGCATGGGTCTGCTTTTGACGATGGGGCTACCGATAATTCCACTCTTGCTCATCGGCGCAGCTTCTGCGGCAACGACTGCGGCACTCGGCGTCTTCCACACGGGTGTCGAACGGGATTGGTGGGAAGGGCCTACGTCCTGTACGGGATCCGGGCTCGACATGAGCTCAATGTCGGCCGAGGACCTTTTGTCTACCGATGGGGCATCTAACTTAGTCATGTGCGATCAGGTGGCATGGGAATTTCTAACTTTGTCGATGGCCAGTTGGAACGCATTGTTAAGTCTGGTGCTTGCGGGGCTATGGGTGTTCGCATTCGCGATGCGTCAAAGTAACAGCGCCGGGCCAAGTCTCACTTCACCATGACCCCTGAGGCTCAGTCGCCAAAAACACCATTCAAGTATCCCAATTTTACATAATAAACCCTCTGCGCCGTTTGTTCAATTATTAACATAAACTTCATTATGCGAAAAAGAACAAAAAACGAACACGGGTCCTCTTACCCTCACCGTGAGCTGAACACTAAGCAACCGCCCCCCA
>JBELFK010000091.1:0-11828 GCA_042092935.1 Paracoccaceae bacterium
GGTCGGATAATCCGCGAACCGCGCATGTTCGGGCGGGGTGGCGACAATCTGCGAGGCAAACCAAGCAATGCCGGGGTTGTGGGCAATCATAAGCACGCAGTCGCCCGTCGCTTTTTTCAAAACCGCCAGCAACGTTGCGGCATCCGCCAAATACAACTCGCGCAGATAGGTGGTCTCGGCCTTTTGATCCAGGCGAAACGCGGTTTCCGTGGTTCGCTCTGCCGCCGAGCACAGGATTTGATCCGGGCGGTAGTCATTCAATCCCAACCAATCGCGCAGCGCATAGCCGGACTGCCGGCCACGTTTGTTCAAGGGCCGGTCGAAATCATCGAGATCATGCGACCAATCGGATTTGGCGTGGCGCATCAGGATTAGGCGTTTTGTCATTTGGGATGAAAGGCTTTCATGTGAAATTCGGATTGTTCCTCAAGCCTGCCATAAGCGTGGCTGACAGGGCAAGCGCGACGCACCTTGCAGCCCTTATAGCAGTCGCGTCCCGCCGATGTGTCGAGATAGGCGCGGCAGGCGTCGACATCGTAGGCGCCAGACGCGAACGCGCCGACAGGGCAGGCAGGGATGCAGGGGCCCATACAATGGCTACATGGGCTTTGCGAGGGCGTGGGTGGCAGTTCCAGACGCTGCGGTAGCCTCAGCGCCCCCCTGAACGAAAGAAACAGCCCCGCTTTGTCATGCACCAGCAAATGCACCGGCGACGACCAGCACCGGCCGCTGTCTAGCGCCCACTGAAGGAACGCGGGGTAGGGTGGCCCGTCTGATGGAAAAACCGCCTGAGCGTCATAGCGCAGGGCCAATGCCCCGATCACCCGTTTGGACCAGCGATCCATCGGGTCTGCGGCCCCGTCTGCCTTTTCTTTCGACGATTTGAACAGGCTCCAAAACGCAGGTTCGTCCGGCCCGAGCAGCAACAGCGTGCCGCCCTCGGGCGGATGCAGGCCGCCAACAATGCTCAGGCCTAGCGCCTGCGCTGCCGACGCAACCGCGTCGTAGGTCATTTTCGCCGAAAGGGCAGCAGCATGGACCAGCCGATTTTCGCTGGACTGTCATCCTGCCATTCAAGACCGATTGTCATCCCCTCATGCCCCTTTTCCGGCTGCGCGATATAGGTGCCAAAGATACGGTCCCAAATCGAAAGCGCAAAGCCGTAATTGCTGTCATGCTCATGCCGGTGGACCGAATGATGCACGCGGTGCATGTCGGGGGTGACAAGAATGGCGCGCACCACGCGGTCAAGCCCAAGCGGCAGTTTGAGATTTGAGTGATTGAACAAGGCGGTGCCATTCAACATCACCTCAAAAATCACAATCGCGACGGCAGCAGGGCCGAACACATAAATCAGCCCGATCTTCAGCAACATCGAAAAGGCAATCTCGACCGGATGAAAGCGGATTGCGGTCGTCACATCAATGTCGCGGTCTGCATGATGCACCCGATGAAAGCGCCAAAGCAGCGGGATTTTATGCGTGATAAGATGCTGCGCCCAAATCGCGAAGTCAAAGATCAGGATCGCCAGGATAATCTCGACCCCGATAGGCAAATTGACGAGGTTGAACACCCCCCACCCGTTGACCGAGGCATCCACCGCCGCGCCAACGGCCAGCAACGGCAATCCAAGCCCGAGGAGTTGCAGCGTGCCTGTGTTCGCAAAACTGAAAACCCAATTCGTCAGCCAGCGCCGCATACGGCTTTGAACGCGGTTGCGTCGGGGCAGGAGAGCCTCGGCGATTGCAAAGAGCACAAACAATCCGAGAAACACGCCGAGGCGGAGGGTGGCTTCGTATTCCATGACGGGAATGTAAAGCCGCCGACCCGTCAGAACAAGCTGAATTATCCCCGAATAAGCGAACCTGCGCCGTGTTCGGTGTAAAGCTCAAGCAGGCAGGCGTTTGGCGCACGTCCGTCAAGAATGACCACAGCCCGCACGCCTTGCGACAGGGCGTCAAGCGCGGTTTCGGTCTTGGGAATCATGCCGCCGGCGATCGTGCCATCCGCGATCATGTCCTTGATCTGACCGGCCTTGAGTTCGGTCACAACCTCGCCCGAGCCATCTTTGACACCAGCCACATCCGTCAAAAGCAACAGGCGGTCGGCGTTCAGCGCACCGGCAATCGCACCGGCCATCGTGTCGCCGTTGATGTTGAACGTCTCGCCCTCACGACCGGCACCCAAGGGGGCGATCACGGGTATCGTGTTGCTTTCAAACAGGTTTTCAAGCAGCGAAGGGTCAACGTCCTTGGGTGTGCCAACATATCCAAGCGCCGGATCGGTTTGATCGCAAATCACAAGGTTGGCGTCTTTGCCCGACAGGCCGACGGCCTTGCCGCCTTGCGCGTTGATCGCCTGAACGATCCGCTTGTTGACGCGCCCCGACAGCACCATTTCAACAACTTCGACAGTCGCCGCGTCGGTGACCCGCTTGCCGTTGACGAACTCGCTTTGAATATCGAGCTTGTCGAGCATCGCGTTTATCATCGGCCCGCCGCCGTGAACGATCACGGGGTTGACCCCAACCATCTGCATCAGAACCACGTCGCGGGCGAACATCTCCATGCCTTCGTCGCTGCCCATGGCGTGCCCGCCCAGCTTGATGACAACAATCGAGTTGTCGTAACGCTGAAGGTAGGGCAGCGCTTCTGAAAGGGTACGGGCTGTGGCGATCCAATCGCGGTTCATGGTCTGCTTCTTCATGTTTTGGTCCTCGCGGGCTTAACGAGGCTTATCCTAAAAGGGGCGCTATCGCGCAAGACCATTCATGACCCCCATCCTGACCTTCCCCTTTGGGGAAGGAACATTGGGGCTAAGGGCCTGCGTTAAACCAGCGTCGCGATGGTTGTGCGCAGGGTCGCAATACCGTCGCCCTTTTCGCTTGAGGTCAGGATCATCTCGGGGAAAGCCGCGGGATGTTTGGCCAGCTTTTCGCGCACCTGCGCCAGAATATTGGCCCGATCCTTGTCCTTAACCTTATCGGTCTTGGTCAAAACGGCCTGAAAGGTCACCGCAGCGCTGTCGAGCAAGCTCATGATTTCCTCATCCACGGATTTCACCCCATGGCGGGCGTCGATCAGCACAAAGACACGGCGCAGAGATTGGCGGCCCGAGAGATACTGCTTGAGAAGCCTTTGCCATTTCTCAACCACGGCCAGCGGCGCGTTGGCATAGCCATAGCCCGGCAGGTCGACAAGATAGTGATCTTCGCCAGCGGTGAAAAAGTTGATCTCTTGCGTTCGGCCGGGGGTGTTTGACGCACGCGCTAGCCCCTTGCGGCCAGTGAGCGCATTAATCAGGCTGGATTTACCAACGTTCGAGCGCCCGGCAAAGCAGACCTCCAATCGGTCGGCGGGGGGCAGGCCATTCATTGCGACGACGCCCTTTAGAAACTCGGTCTCGCCCGCAAACAGCAAACGGCCTTTTTCAAGCGATGCATGATCCGGGGTTTCGGCGATAGGAAACGACAATTGCATTACAGAACCTCGACCAGATCATCTTGTTGCACCAGGCCGGATTTGGTTACCACAGCGTAAACGCCGCAATCCGTGTGGCCAAACCCATCGCGCAGAGCGGCGAGGGTATTTGCGTCTTTTTCACCGGTTTCGGGATCGACCATCGTCGCGTTGCAGCGTTTGATCCGCTCGCGCACCTCAACTTCGGCCGCGCCAAGGCGCAGGCACCTGCCGATCAGATCGTGTTCTTGCCACGGTTCAAGCCCGTCGATGTTGAAATTGCCGCGCCAACGACGCGCATCAAGGCTATGGCCCACCTGCGCTTCGACGTCGCGGTGCGACGCGAGATTGATAAGCGATATTGACCGATAATCGGTATCTGTCATCGGCGCTTCGGCCCGCACGAGGCGCGCGGGAAGCAATCGCGACCCGTTTGAAATGGGCATCACCCATTGGATAAACCGATTGGCATCACCTTCGTCATCGGGATCGATCGTCAGATCCGGACGATCGGGGTGGCTAAGCGTCAAGGATCGAAAAGCAGGATCCGTCACGCATTGGATCGCCTGCAAACGCGGTGACTTTGCGCCAATCGAAAACTCGCTACAGGGTTCCCATCGGGGGCGATCTGTATCGAAACACGACCTCTCATGCGCGACGGCCCAGCGACGATCCCACGGAAGGCATTCGCCCGCCGAAAGCGCGACCTGATCGATACGTTCATGCCCATGGGACTTGATCGGGTGTCGCCAGATATCTGCGACAACACCCATTACTTTTTGTCCGACTTCGGTTTGCGCTTAAAGCCCTTGAGAATGTTGCCAAACACATCCGGTTTATAGCCGTGGCTGCGCATTATCAGGTATTGCTGCGTAAACGTGATCGTGTTGTTGGCGATCCAGTACACGACAAGCCCGCTTGCAAAGCTGCCGAGCATGAACATGAAGATCCATGGCATCCAGGCAAAGATCATCTGCTGCGTCGGATCGGTTGGCGCCGGGTTCAATTTCTGCTGGATCCACATAGAGATACCGAGAAGGATCGGCAGCACGCCAAGGCTAAGAATAAAGAAGATCGACCCCGGTTCTGGCGTGGCGTTTGGCAACAGGCCGAACAGGTTCAGGATGGACGTTGGGTCTGGTGCGGACAAATCCTTGATCCAGCCGATCCACGGCGCGTGGCGCAATTCAAGCGTGACGAAAATCACCTTGTAGAGCGAGAAGAAGATCGGAATTTGCAGAAGGATCGGCAGACAGCCAGAGGCGGGGTTAACCTTTTCCTTCTTGTAAAGCTCCATCGTCGCTTGCTGCATTTTTTGACGGTCGTCGCCGTATTTTTCCTTCATCTCCGCCATTTGCGGTTGAAGCTCGCGCATTTTTGCCATCGAGGCATAGGATTTATACGCCAGCGGGAACAGGGCGGCTTTAATCAACAGCGTCAGCGCGATAATCGCCCAACCCATTGATCCGGCAATGCCCAATCCGGTGAAGGTTGCGTTCAGCCAATGCAGGACAAAGAATATCGGTTTGGTCAGGAAGAAGAACCAGCCCCAATCGATGCTGTCGAGGAAACCTGTGATCCCGGCCTTCTCGTAGTTGCGGATCGCTTCCCATTCTTTCGCACCGGCGAAAAGCTGCGTTGCAACTTCCGAGGATTGACCAGCCGCGACCGTGACGGGCAGGCCGACGGCCTCGGTTTGGTAAATCTCACGGCTTGCGAAATACTTGGCGACCGAGCGGAACCCCGTGTTTTGATCGGGGATCAGTGTTGTCATCCAGAAGTGGTCGGTAAACCCGATCCAGCCGTTTTCAGCAACGTCGATACGGTCGGCGGTCGTGCCTTCGCGTTCGTCAAAGCCAAAGTCTTCCATCTTACTGTATTTAACTTCCTGCAATTCGCCGTCCGACATGCGGACAAGACCTTCGTGCAGGATGAAAAAATTCTTAAGATCGGCCGGTTCGCCGTGGCGGCGGATCAGGCCATAGGGGCGCAATGTGATGTCCGCAGCGCCATTATTTTCGACACTTTGATTGATCGAGAACAGGAAGTTCTCATCGACGGAAATCGCGCGGCGGAAAATCTGACCGTTGCCATTGTCCCAGCGCAAAACGATCTCATTGTCGGCGGTCAAAACCGTGCCGCTTTCGACGGTCCAAGGGGTGTCCGGCCCGGGAACCTGATCGGCGTTTAGACCCGATGCTGCGGCCCAGCCATAAAGTGCGTAATAGGCGTTGTCGCTGCCCACGGGGGACAGGAATGTGACGATCTCGGCGTCGTCATCCAGTGTCTCGCGATAGTCTTTCAGGCGAAGATCGTCGATACGACCGCCCGTCAGTGAGATTGATCCTTCGATGCGGTCGGTTTCGATTGGCAACCGCGGCGCTTCGACCGCCACCGCAGCTTCGGTCGGGGTGGCCGAGGCGACAGTGTCGCCCTCGACGCCTGGAAGCGTGGACGACGAGGTGGCGACATCCTGCGCGATGGTCGTCGGATCAACGGTCGGTGTTGTGGTCTCGGGGGGCGGGAACAACAAAAACCATACGAGAATGACAGCAAAACTAAGAGCTGTTGCAAGAAAGAGGTTCTTATTTTGATTGTCCATTGGGACCGCCACCTATCGACTGATTTCTGCGTGGTTCAATAGGTCAACTATGAAAAGGTCAAGGGGTTTTCAACTTTCTGGGCGGAATGGCCCCCCCTCAACCGGCATTGCGGCGAATTTCAGGGGTTCTGGCCAAACGCGAACGGTAATGGGCGATCCAGTCAGATGTTTTTTCAAGCGGCAAGGGGCGCGATATGGCGAAGCCCTGTATATGCGTGCAGCCCAATTGCGAGGCCCGGGCGTGTTCGCCGACGGTTTCCACCCCTTCGGCCACGGTTTCCAATCCCAAGCGTTCGGCCATGGTCAAAATCGCCTCGACCATTTTCTGCTGTTCTTTGTCCTCGTGCAGACGGGTGATAAAGCTGCGGTCGATCTTTAGCCGTTGGATCGACAAGCGGCGGATCGCCGTGATGGATGTTTGACCGGTGCCAAAATCATCGAGGTCAATCTGACAGCCCATCCGGGACAGGCTGGCAAGATTGCGGGTAACAACATCGCTGGTCCCGGGGGCAACCACGTCTTCCAAAATCTCGACACACAGCCGATCCGCCGGAATGTCAAACCGGTCGAGCGCCCATTTCGTTTTGTCAGGAAACTTGGGATCGCCCAGTTCGGCTTGCGACAGGTTGATGCTAACGGTTGGAATGTCCTTGCCTGTCTGGTCCCATGTTTTGAGCGCGTGCAAAGCCTCGTGCAACATGACCTCGGCGAGGCGGGGCATGAGGCCGGTTTTTTCGATCACCGGAAGGAAATCCGACGGGGGCATCATGCCGCGATCGGGATGCTCCCACCGGGCCAAAGCCTCAAACCCTGTGATGTCGCCCGTGTCGGACGAGACCTGCGGCTGGAACCAAGCGCGGATTTGGCCGGTTTCCAGCGCGCGCTCGACATCCTTGGCGATTTCACCCTGTTCCAATTGGCGCGTCCGCATCGCGTCGGTGTAGGCGCGGATTGAACCGCCGCCCTGGGCGCGGGCATCCTCAAGCGCGACCTGTGCGGCCTGCAACAGGCTACGCCCCGTCGCCTCGGGGCTTTTGGATGTCAGGCAAAACCCGCAGGATGCACTAAGATAGAGCGCCGTTTCATCCAGGTGTATCGGCGCTTCAATCGCTTCCTGTAGGCGACCCGACAGTTGAATCGCCGATTCAAGATCGCAGCGCATCGACGGTTCAAGCGCCACGGCAAAGCGATTGTCGGTGATGCGAAACACCCGATCGCCGGTGCGCAGCCGAGACAGAAGCCGTTGGGGAATTTGCCCCATGACGCTGTCCATGCCAACCGCACCATAGCGCGATACCAGCGCATCATGTTCATCGACCGCCAAGACGAAACATGCCGAATTGCGCCCAAACGACAGGCATTCGGTTTGAATGCGGCTCAGTTTTTCGGTCGCCCCCTGTAACGGGGTTTCCGGTTCAATCGATGCCCGCGCTGTCCGCGGAGACCCGACGACGAACAAAAACAACGGAACGCCCAGCGCCACCGTCAAAAGTGCGGTTTCACCGAATAACCAATAGGCACCCAGCGCCATCGCAGGCACAAAGGCAGCGATTTGCGGAAATTTCGTGTATTGGTGAATGGATGCGGGCAGTTTGAAGCGGGGCATAGGCGACCTGTCTGTGAGAACAAAACAAGATCATCCTAGGGCGTCAATTATGATTAGCCCGTTAACGCAGCTTAGGAATTTCGTCCAAACTTTGTGTATTTTCTGTCAAACCAAGCCCTGCAAAGTCGAACAGCTTCGCATCCAGCATATGCGAGGGGCGAATGTTGGTCAGTGCCTTGAACATCACCTGACGCCGCCCGGGGCTGTTTTTTTCCCAAGTATCAAGGATTTGCTTGACCTGCTGGCGCTGCAACCCGTCCTGAGACCCACAGAGATCGCAAGGGATGATGGGGTAATTCATAGATCGTGCAAATTTTTCACAATCTTCTTCGGCAACATGCGCAAGTGGACGATAAACAAACAAATCGCCTTCTTCGTTAACAAGTTTCGGCGGCATCGTCGCGACTCGCCCGCCGTGAAACAGGTTCATAAAGAAGGTCTCAAGGATGTCATCGCGGTGATGTCCCAGCACCACGGCTGAACAGCCCTCTTCGCGGGCGATCCGGTAAAGGTTCCCCCGCCGCAAGCGTGAACAGAGCGCGCAATAGGTCCGCCCCGCAGGCACCTTGTCTTTCACAATCGAATAGGTGTCTTGGTATTCAATGCGGTGCGGCACCTGCATCTTTTCCAGAAACTCGGGCAGCACGGTCGCAGGGAAATTCGGCTGACCCTGATCCAGATTGCAGGCCAGAATTTCAACCGGCAGCATACCGCGCCACTGGAGCTCGTGCAGCACGGCCAACAGGGTATAGCTGTCCTTGCCACCCGACAAACACACAAGCCACTTCGCGCCACGTTCAATCATGCCATATTGCTCAACCGCCTCGCGCGTTTGGCGCACAATGCGTTTGCGGAGCTTCTTGAACTCGGTCGTCGAGGGCGCGCCGTGAAAAAGCGGGTGGATATCATCAAGATCGTCGAGCATGGCGCGGCTATACGCGCAAGCCATGCATCGGGCAAGGGGGGGCAGGGCGTGCCCACCCCCCACCACTGTTTACCGCATCAAGTCCGGCGGATGCCAGCTTGGGCGGGTATCCTCCAGCCCGATGTCGCGGCGCATGTGGTCGCTCAAGTGTGTCACATCGGTCGCGTTTCGGTGGCTGCCGGTGACGACAGCTGCGCTCATTGCGACGAGAACCGTCATAAAACCATGCCTGCGCAAAATGGTTTCCACGTCGTAGCGCGGTGTTTGGTCTTCAACGAAGGGATTCGTAAGGATCATGATATTCCCCATTCGCATCAGCGAACGGGCCTCTTGTTTGGAAATGTGAATAAAGACAGAACGCGTTTGGGGCCCCGTCGGGGTCATCCACTACAAACTGCCATTTCTGAAACGCGCCAATGGCGCGGTGAAAGGTCTATCAGCCCGCTTGGACAAATGACCTTGTTTGCGAACATGCGCAAAGCGGTGACCAAACGTGGCCATGCGCCGCAAATTCAGGATAAGCATTGCTAAGATATTTCATATAACGCCCTCCCTCGTAGTGTTGCGGCTGGGGGCGTTATAGACAAGGTGCGACATTTTGGAAGTCTGTGTTTCCTGACTGATAAAACCTGTGACCCAACCGACACGCCCGCTTGGACAGGCAAGAACGCGAAAGGGCGGGGCAACCGCCTTGGGGCATTACCCCGGCTTCACCCCCGGCAACGCCCTGCGATCAAAGCTCACGGATTTTATCAACGCGTAAACCCGCGACCCTTCTTTCAGCCCCAAATCGCGCACAGCGGCGTGCGTCACCCGCGCCTGCACATGCGCAGGGCCAAGATCGACCAGAACCTCGCTAAAGGCGGTCTCTGCTTCGGGCATCAGACGCAGAACCGAACCCTTTAGGATATTACGGGTGCTGATCCTCTCGGGGCGCGCTGTGGCCAACGTCACGTCCCGCGCGCGCACACGCAGCCTGAGGGCGGTTCCAACAGGCGCATCCAGAAAGGGCATCTCGAACGGCAAACCGCCGACGTCGACCTGTGTCAAACGCATCGCCATATCATGCGCCACAATGGCCCCCTCAAGGATCGACCCTG
Organism: Paracoccaceae bacterium; assembly: GCA_042092935.1. Lineage (GTDB taxonomy): Bacteria > Pseudomonadota > Alphaproteobacteria > Rhodobacterales > Rhodobacteraceae > JASMHC01. Next base: position 9,692 of record JBELFK010000091.1, read on the forward strand.
CCTCAAACCGGCCTGTCAGCGCCTGCATGTCGGGCCGCTCAAGCATTTCAGCCACCGGACCTGTGTCGACAATCGTCCCCTGTTTCATCATGAACACGCCGTCCGCGACCTGCGCCACCTCGTCCAAGGCATGGGTGACGTAAATCACCGGAACCCCAAACCGGCGGGGCAGCGATTGGATCAGCGGCAATATCCCCGCTTTCGCGCGGTGATCGAGTGCGGCCAAAGGTTCGTCCATCAGCATCAGCCGAGGCTGGCTTAACAGGCTGCGCGCAATCGAGACCCTCTGTCGTTCGCCACCGGACAGATCGGCGACACTGCGCCCCAAAAGCGACCCAATGCCCAAGGCCTCAACGACGTCGCCGCGCTCAATATCCCCTGCAACGGCCCGCTTCTGAGCAAAACGCAAGTTTCCCTCAACGCTCAGATGCGAAAACAGCTGCGCATCCTGAAACACATAGCCAATACGGCGGCGGTGCGGCGGCGTCGCGATCTGCCAATCAAGGCCCTTCCAGACAATGCTGGCAGTGGCTCCGCGCTCAAGTCCCGCAATCACCCGCAGGATCGACGTCTTGCCACATCCCGACGGCCCAAACAGCGCCGTCACGCCCGCGACGCTAAAGTCATGGTCGATCTTAAGCCGGAAATCCTTGCGCGGCAGATCGATGCGAACACTCAGCGCCATCTCAGATCACCTTGACCGGAATGCGCCGGTTGACCGTGAACACCAAAAGCAACACCGCAAAGGAAAACCCGAGCAATACAGCCGACAACCAATGCGCCTGCGCGTAGTCCAGCGTCTCGACATTCTCGTAGATCGCAATCGAAATCACCTTGGTCCGCCCGGGGATATTGCCGCCAACCATCAACACCACGCCAAATTCGCCCAGCGTATGGGCAAAACTCAGCACGAAACCGGTGATGTATCCCCGCAGTGCCAAGGGCGAGGCCACCGTAAAGAACCGATCCATCGGCGAGGCCCCCAGCGTTGCGGCGGCCTCAAGCGGGCCGCGCCCGACGGCCTCAAACGCCGACTGCAAGGGTTGCACCATAAACGGCAGCGAATAGACGACCGAGGCCACAACCAAGCCCGTGAAACTGAACGTCAGCGTCTGTCCCGTCACGCTGAGGAACAAGCCGCCGACCGCACTATTGGGCGACAAAAGGATCAACAGATAGAACCCGAGAACCGTCGGCGGCAACACCAAGGGCAGGGCCGTCACGGCTTCAAAAAACGGTTTCACCCGCGATTTGGTCATCGCCAGCCACCACGCGAGTGGCGTGCCGAGCAAAAGCAACACCAACGTCGTCACCAGCGCCAGGCGCAGGCTCAACCAGAGAGGCGCGAGATCAACGCTCATTCAAGGGTGTCCGGTCGGTCATAGCCAAAACTCTCAATCAGGTCCAAAGCGGCATCCGAGGCAAGATAGGTCAGAAACCCCTCTGCCGCCAGATCGCCTTTGCCACGCATCAACAGCACCGCATCCTGCCGGATCGGACTGTGCAGGCCGACGGGCACCGCAGCGACGCCACCGTCATGACCCTGCACCAGCGACGCGGCGACAAACCCGCCCTCAACATTGCCCGAGGCTACCAAAGCGTATGCCTGAGCGACATTCTGACCCTGCACCGTCCGGCGCGCATCCCACAGACCAAGCGCCTCTAAAACCTCGCGCGCGGCCCGCCCGTAGGGGGCAAGATCGGGGTTGGCTATCGCCAAAAGCCGCGCCTTTTCAGCCGCGCTTTGCCAGTCACCCTTGGGCAAAGCGCTATTGGACACAAAAGCCAGCCGCCCGACCGCATAGGTGACAGGGTCTTGCGCCAAACCCTGCTGGGCCAGCAACAATGGGCGCTCAGAGTCCGCCGCCAGAAACACATCATAAGGCGCACCATGCAGAATTTGCGCATAATGCTGCCCCGTCGACCCACTGGCCAAGGCGATTTGATGCCCGCTCTCGGCCTCATAGGCCGCCGCCAAAGCCTCGGCAGGCTTCAGAAAATTCGCCGCCACCGCCACCAAAGCCTCATCCGCCCGAAGGGGCAGGGTCGTCAGGAGGAAGGTAAGGGCAGTGATGCGAAACATAACAGAACCGATACCCCACCGTAGGGTGGGTTTCCAACCCACCTTTGGTCACAG
>JBELFK010000092.1:0-11589 GCA_042092935.1 Paracoccaceae bacterium
CGATCCCGAAGCGCCGTGACCGCACATGGGTCCACGCCCTGCCGTTCAAGATGCGCTTCCGCACATCCGGTCTTTATATCTCGGTCATCCCACCAGCGCTGGTCGGCCTATTCGTCGGCGTTCTTGCGGCGATCATGGGTGTCGGTGGGGGGTTCGTCATGGTGCCTGCCATGATCTATATCCTTGGCATGCCCACGAAAGTCGTGATCGGAACGTCCTTGTTCCAGATTATCTTTGTGACGGGCTTCACCACACTTCTTCACGCCACCACCAACTACACCGTGGATATGGCGCTTGCTGTTCTTTTGCTGATCGGCGGAGTCATTGGTGCCCAGATCGGGGCCCGTATCGGCGTCCACCTCAAGGCCGAACAACTGCGTATTCTCCTCGCCATTCTGGTGCTCGGCGTGTGCATCAAGCTGGCGCTTGACCTCTTGCTTATGCCGGGCGAGCTTTACTCAATCGGCCCAGCAGGTGTGCATTGATGTTCCTGCGCGCGCTCCTTCTTTTCACCATCGCAGCTTTGCCTCTGAAAGCCGAAGAAGTCGTGCTTGGGATGAGCAGCGACACGATCTCGATCACGACCAGCTTTGACGGCTCTGAACTGCTGATCTTTGGTGCCGTGAAGCGCGAAGAGCCGATTTCCACGGACGAGCCGCTTGAAGTCATCATCGCCGTGCAAGGCCCCAAGGAACCTTTGACCCTGCGCCGCAAGGAAAAGAAGTTTGGAATTTGGGTCAACGCCGATGCGGTTGAAATTGACCTTGCCCCAAGTTTCTACGCGATTTCAACGACCGGTCCGTTCAAAGACATCCTCAGCGACGTTGAAGACCTGCGCAACGACGTGTCGATCCCACGGGCCATCCGCTCGGTTGGTGCGCCAATGACCGTCACGGATTCACAGAGTTTCACCGATGCACTGATCCGCATTCGAACCAAGAAAAACCTCTATCAACTGAACGAAAACTCGGTCAATTTCGACCAACAGACGTTGTTTCGCACCTCGATCGATCTGCCGTCTGACCTGACCGAGGGCGACTACACCACCCGCATCTTCCTGACCCGCGCTGGCAAGGTAGTCTCGTCTTTTGAGACCGAGTTGGACGTGCGCAAAGTCGGGCTTGAGAAATTCCTGTTCGACCTGTCGCGCAATCAGCCGCTGATCTATGGGCTTTTGTCCCTGACAATTGCCATCATCGCCGGATGGGGTGCGTCAGCCGTGTTCCAATTGTTCCGACGCCAATAGTCAGTCGATCTCGTCCGGCGCCACAAGGGTAAACTTGGGCGCTGGCGCGTGTAGATCATCAACCCTGAGCGTCTCGCTTGGCTTGGACAATCGGTTGCGCACAACCCAAATCAACCGCTCTTCTGCGCGGGTGATCGCGACATAGGCCAAGCGCTTCCACAACGGCACGCCGGCCTCGCTTCTGCCCGCGCGGGCAGCGGCATAGAGATCCGGCGCAAACACCTGCACCGTGTTCCACTGCGACCCCTGCGCCTTGTGAATCGTCACAGCCGCCCCATGCAGAAACGTCGCGCCCATGCGGGCTGCAAAGGGAATGAACGGTTCCTCTTCGCCGGGTTTTTCAATTTTGACGATCGACGCAGCACTCACCTGAGGGTCTTCGGCCCCCATCACATGCAGCCGCGAAAACCCGGGCTTGCGCCCCGCCCCGAGATAAACAACCTGCGCGCCCTTAATCAGCCCTCGCGCTTCAAGGTCCAGGCGCTTTTTGCGGTGTTTCAACGGCAACTCCAACCCGTCGCAAATCAGCGGCTCGCCCTCAAGCAGGGCGTCCTCGGGTGCGCCATAGACGGATCGGAACGCGTTGATTAACCGGATACGGGTCGCATTGCGCCAAACCAACACGGGGCTGCGGGCCATCAGATCAACCTCGACCCTTTGGCCCCAGACCACGCGATCATCCTTTGCGGCGTGCGCCTGAACCATACGTTCAAAATCGTCAAACCCAAGCTGAGGGTCCGCCAGTGCATGCGCCAAATCCAAAATCGGATTGTCTCTCTCCTGCCGGTGAATCCGATGCAATTCCAGTTTCTGCCCCTCGGGCATATCATCAAAAACCATCGCGCCCGATTGGTTCACCGGTGCCAATTGGGCGGGATCCCCAAACAACAGAAGCGTCGGGAAAATCTCTTGCAGATCTTCAAACTGCTTTTCATCCAGCATCGAACTTTCGTCGACAAACCCGATGTCCAGCGGCTCGTCCCGTCGCTTCCAGCCGGTGATAAAATCCGACCCGCGCAAGCCAGCCGCAGCCAAGGCCCCGGGGATGGATTTGTTCTTGGCATAAAATGCCGCCGCGCGCTCAAGCGCGGTTTCCGTCAAGCCTTCGATTTCGGGTTTCTCACCCTGTCCGGCCAGCCACTCGGCGATCTTTTCGTACTCGGGATCATAGACAGGCGTATAGAGGATCCGGTGGATCGTCGTCGCTGGCACACCGCGATTGCGCAGAACGCTTGCCGCCTTGTTGGTCGGCGCGAGAATGGCCAGGGTTCGCCGGTCCTTGCGTTTTCGCCCCTCGTAATCGCCCGACACAATCTCAACGCCCGCCCCTTCGAGCGCCTTGTAAAGCTCGGCCAGAAGCAAGGTTTTCCCCGAGCCCGCTTTACCGACAACGGCCATCACACGCTCTTTACCATCCCTTGGCGGAGTCAGCAGGCTTTCATCAAGATCAACGCCAGCGCTTCTCAGGGCTTCTGCAATCGTATCAAAGGCTTCGGCCTGATCGTGCGAGAATTGAAGCGCAGGTAGGGTCATGCGGCGACCCTACTGAAAGGGCCGAAGATGTTAAACCAATATCATGCGATAGACGTTGAAAACGGGTTCTCTGCGACGGCCCCAAACCTGCATTTGAACCAATGCGCCATGACCATTTGCGACGACCCGGATCGCCGGGACACCCGCGCCCGCGCGGCATCGCTAAACCGCCACACGCCCACACTGATGCGATCTTTACCGCTGCCCTCGGCGCCCAGAATTTCCGGTCCCGAACCGATGCGATTGTAGATGCGCACCATGCGTTCATCAAAAACCCCGGCAAAGCCGCTCAGGCCAAAGCCGCGCAAGATTTCGCCCCCCGCTGCCATCAATTGCCCCGCCAACAGCGGCCCCGCCGTCCGCCCAAGACAAAACCGCGTGCATTCCCAAATCTTCGGGTCATTTACCTGTACCCTGTTCAACAAGTGGTGAAAGTGATCGTCGATCATTGTGCGCCCGATTGTGGGCAAAAAGCGCATCGATCCGGCGTGCAGCCCGTTCGCGTCCGTTGCAATGACATAAAGCGGGTTTAAGGCGTCGTAGTCATCCTGTTCCCACCCGTTTTCCGCCACCGTCACGTCCCATCCCAACCGCCGCCTGAATTGATCGGCGCGATCACGAAACATGCTGTCTTGCAGCCTTGGAAACGCCGCCAATTCATCTGCTCTTAGAAATTTTATCACACCCAGCCCCCGCATTTGCTGCGGATTGACATGAGGCCAGAGCGTTAACAAAGCGCTGAACCTGCGCTCGCTACACGACGATCATCCCGCGCGACATGGCCCGCGCGACAGCCTGAAGGGTGTTCTGTGCGCCCAGTTTCAGGCGGGCGGATTCGATATAGGCGCGCAGCGTGTGCTCAGAGATCGACAGTGTGTCGGCGACCTGCGCGCGATTATAGCCCATCGCCAGCAACGTCATCGTGTCAATCTCGCGTGGGGACAAATGAGCCTGAGATTCATCGGCCTTGCTCGGCTCAAACTCGAGCGCCTTTTCGTTGAAAGCATGTGCCAGCAGGATCAGCGCGCGGCGATGCTCAAGCGTGAAGGCGTCCCAGTCCTTATCCTCTCGGTGGTCCGAAACCGAGAACAAGGCAAACTGGCCATGTGGGCCGTGAATGGGGATCGAATAGCCCTGATGCCCGACGCCAAATTGCTGCGCCTCGCGTTGAAACCCGCGAACGTGCTTTTGGCTCCAATCCAGATTCCGCCAGTCCACCGGATGAAATCGCTGGTAACAACCGCTGATAACGGGATCCAAACGCAAGTAATCTTGCTCAATATATCGCTGCACCCATTTAGGATCATATGTCCCGCAACCGTATTGATCGCCCGACGCGCTTACCCAGTGATATACCGTGTGCGAAACCTCAAAACGATCGCGCGCGTCCTCAATAACCTGTTGCAGATCCTCAAGAACCGACGCGTCGTCCAGGCTCTTGAAAATCGTGTTTAAACGTAGGTCTTGGCTCGCCATTTGAGGCCCCCGCGCTATGCGACGCCAATTCAACGGAGGCCAATATGGCCGTTTCCTCTAACTGCTTCGCCAGCTCCGGCAAACCATTGCTTTTGGCAAAGCTGTTGAGATCCGCCAAAACGTCGATAATCCAATCATTTTTCATAGCCAGCCTCAGGTAAGGGAGTTAACGAAGTGTTAATACAACCCTAGCATGAGACCGTATCTGCACGATATTCGCGGAATTTGACCCCCCATAAATGGTGGGTTGATCGCAACAAGGCTTTGATTCCCCTGCGTCAGCCTCGGAAACACAAAAGCCGCGCGACCCAATAGCGAATCGCGCGGCATCAGAATCGTGAAAACAGGCTTACTGACCGGCTTCAACAACCTCGGCCAAGGTCGTCAGACCAAGTTTCGGGCTTTGAACCAACACCGACATATTGCCCGGCAAATGCTCATTCTTCAGCATTTTCGTGTGCGCCGCCGGAATCTCATCCCAAGGGAAGGTCTCGGACAGGAAGGGATGAATACGCTTCTCGATCATCATCTGGTTCGCCGCCGACGCCTGTTTCAGGTGCGCAAAGTGCGACCCCTGAAGGCGCTTCTGGTGCATCCAGGTGTAGCGCACATCAAATGTCAGGTTGTAGCCGGTCGTGCCCGCGCAGATCACAACCATACCACCCTTTTTACAGACGAGGTTCGACACGGGGAATGTGCTTTCTCCGGGGTGTTCGAACACGATGTCCACGTTGTTGCCCTTGCCAGTGATGTCCCAGATCGCTTTGCCAAAACGACGCGCCTCTTTGAACCACGTGTTGTATTCCGGCGTGTTGACCGTCGGCAACTGTCCCCAGCAGGTGAAATCCTTGCGGTTGATGACGCCCTTCGCGCCAAGATCCATGACGAACTGACGTTTGCTTTCGTCCGAGATGACACCAATCGCGTTCGCACCGGCCGCCTTAATCAGTTGGATCGCATAGGTGCCCAATCCGCCCGATGCGCCCCAAACAAGCACATTCATACCCGGCTTCAACTCATGCGGAGGGTGTCCGAACAGCATCCGGTAAGCCGTCGCAAGCGTCAGCGTATAGCAAGCGGCCTCTTCCCATGTCAGGTGTTGAGGCCGCGGCATCAACTGTTGCGCCTGAACATTGGTGAACTGGGCGAACGAGCCGTCAGGCGTCTCGTAGCCCCAAATGCGTTGGGTATCCGAATACATCGGATCGCCCCCGTTGCATTCAATATCGTCGCCATCGTCCTGGTTACAGTGGATGACAACCTCGTCGCCGACTTTCCACTTTTTGACCTTTGAACCCACGGCCCAAACAATCCCCGACGCATCCGAACCCGCAATGTGGAACGGCTGACCATGCACGTCAAACGGTGAAATCGGCGTGCCAAGACCGGCCCAAACCCCGTTATAATTCACACCAGCCGCCATAACGAGCACCAGAACTTCGTGGGCGTCCAATGCGGGCACGTCAACAACTTCCTGCTGGAACGACTTATCAGGCTCACCGTGGCGTTCGCGGCGAATGGCCCAAGCGTACATTTGCTTTGGCACATGGCCCATCGGGGGCATTTCACCTACTTCATAAAGATCCTTGATCGGGGCGTCATACTGGATGGGTCCAGCAGTGGTGTCCAAAGCCATGGCGGCCTCCTGTGTCTGTTTCTGCTGCAACGCAGAATCGTTGCTTCTGGGCACCGGAATATCGGCCATCACGCAACAATGCAACACATCAATACACAAATTTGTAATTTTATAACCCAGCAATTGCAGAAATTTTGGCTGCACATGCAAAAAACCCCGCTCGGTGGCGGGGCAAAGGACGAAAGTGACTAAAAAACCTAGTAGTAGGTGAAGGTTGTCAGGTCGCAGACATTGATGTCTTCGCTCACGAGTTCCTCACCATCGTCAAAAATGACCCGAAAGCTGAACAGGCAATACCCCGAACCGTCGTCCAAATCGATCAACCGTTCATCGTCGCCGCCAATTGGCGACCCCATCAGCTGATCTTCGCCCCAGTCAACCTCACCCTTGTGGAGGCTGAAAAACTCAACGATTTCAAAGCCAGTTTGGTTTACAATGCGCATTTCCCGGCCTTCCGCAAAAGCGGAGCCTGCCGATAGGGCTATTGCGGCAATCGCGCCGAACCCAAGTGCGGAAAGTCTCATCATCCGTATCCCCAGATAACACAGGGCGCGGCTTCTTCGTCCGGCCCATAGCCTTGATTTTATGCTTATTAACGGTTTCGCGCCCGAAGCACCACTCAAATCGTAGCACCACATTGACGCGGGGTCGCCGCAACGCAGCGAGTTGACATTGGTATAAAATTCCACGTATCTACAGCGTAACGCAAGATAATTACCGACACTGATTCACGAGGCCCCGATGTCCGAGACCCAAAAAGACCGTCCCTGGCTGTTCCGCACCTACTCTGGCCACTCGACGGCAACGGCGTCAAATGCGCTGTATCGCTCGAACCTTGCCAAGGGCCAAACCGGCCTGTCCGTGGCCTTCGATCTGCCAACTCAAACCGGTTACGACAGCGATCACACATTGGCCCGTGGCGAAGTCGGCAAAGTCGGCGTGCCTGTCTGCCATCTCGGTGACATGCGCGCCCTGTTCAAGGACATCCCGCTTGAGCAGATGAACACCTCGATGACAATCAACGCGACCGCCCCTTGGCTATTGTCGCTTTATATTGCCGTGGCCGAGGAACAAGGCGCCGACGTCAGCAAGCTGCAAGGCACCGTCCAGAACGACCTGATTAAAGAATACCTCTCGCGCGGCACCTATGTCTGCCCGCCGAAGCCCTCTCTCAAGATGATCGCGGACGTGGCCGAGTATTGCTACACCAACGTCCCCAAATGGAACCCGATGAACGTGTGTTCCTACCACCTGCAAGAGGCTGGCGCGACGCCCGAGCAAGAGCTGGCCTTTGCACTGGCCACCGCAACCGCCGTTCTTGATGAACTCCGCCCTCGCGTCCCAGTCGAAGATTTCCCCGCCCTTTGCGGCCGCATCTCGTTTTTCGTAAACGCCGGCATCCGTTTCATTACCGAGATGTGCAAAATGCGCGCCTTCGTCGATCTCTGGGACGAAATCCTGCGTGACCGCTACGGCGTCGAAAACCCCAAATTTCGCCGCTTCCGCTATGGCGTGCAGGTCAACAGCCTCGGCCTGACCGAACAGCAGCCGGAAAACAACGTCTACCGCATCCTGATCGAAATGCTCGCCGTCACCCTGTCGAAAAAGGCCCGCGCACGCGCCGTGCAACTGCCCGCGTGGAACGAAGCGCTCGGCCTGCCCCGTCCGTTTGACCAACAATGGTCGCTGCGCATGCAACAGATCATGGCCTATGAAACCGATCTTCTGGAATACGAAGACCTGTTCGACGGCAACCCAGCCGTGGACCGCAAGGTCGAAGCGCTGAAAGAGGGTGCCCGCCACGAGCTTGCCAACCTCGCCAGCATGGGTGGCGCGGTTTCGTCCATCGAATACATGAAATCGCGTCTGGTCGATTCCAACGCAGAACGCCTCAACAAAATCGAGCGCGAAGAAACCATCGTCGTCGGCGTCAACCGGTGGCAAAATGGCGAACCCTCGCCCCTGATGACCGAGGACGGCGGCATCATGACCGTCGATCCCGCCGTCGAGGCCGAACAGGTCGCGACACTGAACGACTGGCGCAATAGCCGCGATCAAGCCGCCGTTGACAAAGCCCTTTCCGATCTGCGCGCTGCCGCCAGTGCCGGCCGCAACATCATGGAGCCGTCGATCAGGGCCGCCAAAGCAGGCGTCACCACCGGCGAATGGGCCGCCCAGATGCGCAGTGTCTACGGCGAGTATCGCGGCCCGACCGGCGTATCCCGCGCGGTCAGCAACAAGACCGAAGGGCTGGATGATCTCCGCACCGCCGTGGATGCGGTCAGCGACAAACTCGGCCGCCGCCTGAATTTCCTCGTCGGAAAACCCGGCCTTGATGGCCATTCCAACGGCGCAGAACAAATCGCTTTCCGCGCCCGCGATTGTGGCATGGACATCAACTACGACGGCATCCGCATGACCCCCGAGGATCTGGTGCAATCCGCCAAGGAAACAGGCGCGCATGTGGTCGGCCTGTCGATCCTGTCTGGGTCGCATTTGCCCTTGGTCGAAGAAACCTTGACGCGCATGCTCGACGCTGGCCTCTCGGAAACGCCGGTTATCGTCGGTGGCATTATCCCGGACGAAGACGCCGCAAAACTTCGCGCAATGGGTGTTGCCCGCGTTTACACGCCTAAGGATTTCGAACTAAATGCGATTATGACGGATATTATCCAATTAGCCGACCCTAATGAAATCGCGGCGGAATAAACTCTAAAAGCCAGACAATATCACGGCCTTTAGAGTTTCTATTTACATCCCATTAATCGAAGTATTAATAATACTGGACTGATTAATATTATGGGGATTGAATTAATGAGCCTTGATTTAAACGCAATGTCAAAAGACGAGCTTGTCGCCCTTCGCACAGAAGTCGACAAAGCCCTCAAGTCCATCGACAGCCGCCGCAAGGCCGAGGCGCTGAAAGCCGCGCAAGAGGCCGCGCGCGAACATGGCTTCACCCTCGCTGAACTCACCGATGGTGCAAAGCCCGCCCGCAAAGTCGCGGCAAAATACGCCAATCCGGCCGACGCCGCGCAAACCTGGTCCGGCCGTGGCCGCCAACCGATCTGGTTCCGCGACGCCCTCGCCAGTGGCGCGTCCGAGGATGATCTGGCCATTTAGGCCCGTTTCGATCTAGGCTGGCGCAAACACCCTGTTTCGTCAGCCGGAGATCCCAATGACCCCCCATATCAACGCCGCCAAAGGCGACATCGCCGAAACCGTCCTGATGCCCGGCGATCCCTATCGCGCCAAATGGGCCGCCGAGACCTTTTTGGACAACCCGCGCCTCGTCAACGAAGTGCGCGGCATGCTGGGCTTTACCGGCACCTACAATGGCAACCCCGTCACGATCCACGGCTCGGGCATGGGGATGCCCTCAATCTCGATCTACGCCAACGAGCTTATCAGCCAATACGGTGCCAAAACCCTGATCCGCATCGGCTCTTGCGGTGCGATGCAGCCCCACGTCAAGGTTCGCGATGTGGTCATCGCGATGACCGCGACGACGCTTTCCACCCCGTCCCGCGGCATCATGCGGGAACTCAACTTCGCCCCCTGCGCCGATTGGAGCCTGCTCAGCGCCGCCGTCAAAGCCGCCGAAACACTGGACAGCCCGATCCACGTCGGCGGCATCTATTCATCGGATGTCTTTTACGACGAACGCCCCGATTTAAACGAGCTGATGCAACGCCACGGCATTCTCGGTGTCGAAATGGAGGCCGCCGAGCTTTACACCGTCGCCGCCCGCCACGGCGCCCGCGCGCTCGGGGTTATGACCGTCAGCGATCACCTGCTCACGCATGAGGCCCTTCCCCCCGAAGACCGCGAACGCAGCTTCGGCGACATGGTGAAAATCGCCCTCGAAGCGGCCTTCGCCTAACGCAAAAGGCACTCCGAACCGGCGTGCCTTCTGCTTTTTCTTTGTCAAAATACTCTCGGGGGTGTGGGGGCAGACAGCCCCCACCCTTTGCGCGATTTAAACGACGCGCTCGACCATCATCTTCTTGATCTCGGCAATCGCCTTGGCGGGGTTCAACCCCTTGGGACAGGTCTTGGTACAGTTCATGATCGTATGACAACGATAGAGCTTGAACGGATCTTCCAACTCATCCAAACGCTCGCCCGTCGCCTCGTCGCGGCTGTCAATGATCCAGCGATACGCATGCAACAACGCGGCCGGCCCAAGGTAGCGATCCCCGTTCCACCAGTAGGACGGGCACGATGTCGAACAAGACGCACACATCACGCATTCATAAAGACCATCCAGCTTTTTGCGGTCATCAATCGACTGCTTCCACTCTTTCGCAGGGCGGTTCGTCTTGGTTTCCAACCAAGGCATAATGCTGGCGTGCTGCGCATAGAAATGCGTCAGGTCCGGGATCAAATCCTTCACCACAGGCATGTGCGGCAAGGGATAAATCTTCACGTCGCCCTTCACCTCATCCAAACCGTAGATGCAGGCCAATGTGTTGATCCCGTCGATGTTCATCGCACAAGACCCGCAAATCCCCTCGCGACAAGACCGGCGGAACGTCAGGGTCGGATCGACCTCGTTCTTGATCTTGATAAGCGCGTCCAAAATCATCGGGCCGCATTTATCCATATCAAGGAAATACGTGTCCACACGAGGGTTTTCCCCGTCGTCAGGATTCCAGCGATAAATCTTGAAAGCCCGAACATTTGTCGCGCCTGCCGGTTTTGGCCAGGTTTTGCCTGTGCGCACACGGCTGTTTTTCGGGAGCGTAAGTTCTACCATGATCCCTCTCCTTAGAACGTCCGCGCTTTTGGCGCGATTTTCTTGAGGCTGATGCCGCCATCTTCTTCCGTCGTCAGCGGATCGACACCCACTGCACGATGGCTCAGCTCAACCTTGTTGCCATCCACGCGGCTGATCGTGTGAACACGCCAGTTTTCGTCATCGCGTGTGCTGAAATCCTCATGCGCGTGTGCCCCACGGCTTTCCTTGCGGGCTTCCGCGCCGACAATGGTGGCCAAGGCGTTGGGCATCAGGTTGTCCAACTCTAGCGTTTCCATCAGATCGCTGTTCCAAACCAGCGACCGGTCCGTCACCGACAGGTCATTCATCTTGGCGGCAATGGCCGTCATCTTCTCGACACCCTGCGCCAGCGACTCAGACGCGCGGAATACGGCTGCATCCGACTGCATCGTCTTTTGCATCTCAAGGCGCAGATCAGCGGTTGGAATGCCGCCCTTTGCATTGCGCAGATTGTCGAACCGATCAAACGCCGCATCGACCGAGGCTTGGTTCAACACTGGGTTCGGCGCATCCTTATCAACAACCTTCCCCGCACGGATCGAGGCCGCTCGTCCAAAGACCACCAAGTCGATCAACGAATTCGACCCGAGACGGTTGGCGCCGTGAACCGAGGCGCACCCCGCTTCTCCAGCCGCCATCAAACCGGGAACAATCGCGTTTGGATCATCAGCCGTCGGGTTGACGACTTCACCCCAATAGTTGGTTGGAATGCCGCCCATGTTGTAATGCACCGTCGGCAGAACCGGGATCGGTTCCTTGGTGACATCCACACCGGCGAAAATCTTGGCGCTTTCCGAGATGCCGGGCAGACGTTCGGCCAAGGCCTCAGGCGGCAGGTGCGACAGGTTCAGGTGGATGTGATCCCCGCCTTCACCCACACCGCGCCCTTCGCGAATTTCCATGGTCATCGAACGCGAG
>JBELFK010000093.1:0-11560 GCA_042092935.1 Paracoccaceae bacterium
GTCGAGCGGGCAGCGCACTACCCTGCCCGAGCTGAAACGGCGCGTTTTGATCCGCTGAAAGCGCAAGAGCAGGCAAATACCGGCGGCACCATCCCAAAAGACGTCGCCACGGAAATCGCCAAGGTCGAACAGGCTGACCGTATCGTCTTTCACTTTCCGATATGGTGGTTTGCACCACCTGCTATTCTGAAAGGCTGGTTTGACCGCGTCTTGCTGCATGGGCGCCTGCATTCGGTTGACCAGCGGTTTGACAAGGGGCTGTTTCAAGGGCGCAAAGCGTTGTTTTGCGTCACCACTGGCGCGACCGAGGCTGAATGCGCCCACAACGGGAAAGAGGGCGACGTGCAGATGCAGCTTTGGCCTTCAGCCCATACCCTGCGCTATCTGGGCATGACCGTGCTTGCCCCGCAAATCGTCTTTGGCGTGCATGGCTATTTTGAAGGCATCGAAAAAGCCGACCTCGATGCCCGACTGAAGACCGTACTTGATACGCAAGCGGACCTCATAGCGGGGTTTGACGCTCGGCCAGCGCTCGCCTTCAATTCCGACGGTGACTTTGACGATCACGGGCGGCTCAGGCCGTCCGCGCCCAGCCACTCGCCGTTCATCCGCCACAGCAAATAGCGGTCAGCTTCGGTCCTTTAGCGCTGCTTCAATCCGTTCCAAACGCTCGACCACGTCATCGCGGTAGCTGTCGGTCGCTGCATTGCTTTCCTCGGCATGGGCGTCTTGCATCGAGTTCACGATCAAACCGACCACGAGGTTCACCACCGCGAAGGTCGTCACAAGAATGAAGGGGACAAAGAACAGCCACGCCCACGGATAAACCTCGAGCACGGGGCGCACGATCCCCATAGACCAGCTTTCCAGCGTCATGATCTGGAACAAGGTGTAAGCGCTGTCGCCGAGCGTTTCGAACCACTGGGGGAAGTCCTCGGAAAACAGCTTGGTCGCCATCACCGACGCGATGTAAAAGATCACGCCGGTCAGCAGAAACACCGACCCCATGCCCGGCAATGCCGTCAGAAAGCCCTCGACCACGCGACGAAGCGTCGGCGCCACCGAGACCACACGCAGCAGTCGCAAAATGCGCAAAGCGCGCAACACGGCCAGACCCTGCGCCGCCGGAAACAGCGAAATGCCGACGATCAGGAAATCGAAGATGTTCCAGCCATCGCGGAAGAACCCTAATCGGCGCGCATAGAGCTTGGCGAGGATTTCCGCGACGAAGATGGTCAGGCACAGGCGGTCCAGAAACTGGATCACCCCACCTGCGGCAGCCATAACCGTTTTGGAGGTCTCGAGGCCGAGGATCAAAGCATTGAACAAAATCACGCCCATGATGACAGTCGTGGTCATCGGGTGATCGAGAAAACGGGAAACCTGTGCGCGCATACCATACCTTTTGAGTTTGCCGATCTATATGTTGCCAGACACCCCGGCGCGCAAGGCGCGAACTTGCCCTTTCCGACATTTTACGTCAGCCTTTGACGACGCAGCCGGAGCCGTCATATGCCTCTTACCAGTTTAGGACTTGCAAGCGACGTCATGGTTCTTGGCGACCAAAGCACGCTTGACGAACAACCCGACCGGTTCATTCTGCGCTCGCCCAATGAGCCTGACTACTGGTTTGGCAATATGGTGATCTTTCGCGACGATAGCATTGATCCCGAACCCCAGATTGCCCAGTTCAAGGCAGATTTTCCAAACGCCCGCCACGTGACCCTTGCGTGGGATGTCGTGGGGATGCAGGCCGATGCCCGTTTGGATGCCTTTCAAGCCTTCGGATTCAAAGTCGACCACTCCGATGTTCTGTCACTTGAAGCAGAGTTGATCCCCAGCCGCGCGCCCGACGGGATCACGATCCGCCCACTTGAAAGCGATGAGGACTGGCAGAAAGCGACCGAGCTTCAGGGCATCATCGGCGTGGCCGAGGGAAATCTTGCAGACGAATACCTACCCTATATCAAAACCCGAATGGAGACGTGTCGGCGACTGACGCAAGGCGGGTTGGGCATCTGGCTCGGTGCCTTTGACGGGGAAACCCTCGCTGGTGATCTTGGAATTTATGCGGACCAAAGAACCGCGCGCTATCAAGCTGTGGAAACCCGCGTGGACTACCGCCGTCGCGGCATTTGCGCCGCATTGGTCACGTCGGCCGCCCAATGGGCAAGGTCGCGCTATCCCGACACCCGCCCCATCATCATCGCCGCCAGCGACGGAGACGCGGGCCGCGTATACCGTCGTTGTGGGTTTGAGAAGCAAGAGCAATTGGTGGCCGTTTTCCGAGGCCCGAAAGCGCGCATGAATTGACCCGCACATGGCCGGCACGGCGTAGGCCTCAAATTGCATAAAAATTGCGACACAAATCTCACGCCCAACCTGCTACCGTTCCAAAACAATCAACGAAGAGGATAAAGAATGACAATTGAAGAACTCGCCAACGCCTACGCCAAGGCCTGGAGCTCGGGCAATCCAGAAGAGGTCGTCTCTTTTTACCGTCCGGACGGGGTCATCATCATTAACCGGGGTGAGCCCATTGTTGGGCGAGAGGCATTGCTTGGCATGGTGTCCGGCTTTTACGGCCAGTTTCCGGGCCTGACGGTCGAGCTTGAGCACCTCAGGGTCGCAGGCGACCATGTGATGTTCGGATGGATATTAAAGGGCACCCATTTTGAAACCGGCAACTCGGTCTGCCTTCCAGGATGGGAGGAATGGGATCTCGACGAGAACCTCAAGGTCAAAACCTCGCTCGGGTGGTTTGATGCGGATGAGGAAACGCGCCAGATAAAAGAAGGCGTCTAAAACAAAACCCCCGCCTGAGCCTTCAGACGGGGGTTGTGATAGTCTTTAGGGTGGGCATTGCTGCCCGAACCTTACCAGTCTTCGCGAACGATAACGCGCGTTTTGACGGGCAGTTTCATAGCCGCAAGACGCAGGGCTTCGCGGGCGATGTCGTCATTGACGCCGTCGATCTCGAACATCACGCGACCCGGCTTGACCTTGGCAACCCAACGGTCGATCGAGCCTTTACCTTTACCCATACGAACTTCGATCGGCTTTGCAGTGACCGGTACATCTGGGAAGATACGGATCCACACACGGCCTTGACGTTTCATGTGACGCGTCATGGCACGACGTGCAGCTTCGATCTGGCGGGCGGTCACACGCTCGGGTGTGGTTGCCTTGAGACCGTAGCTACCGAAGTTGAGATCAGAGCCGCCCTTGGCTTCGCCCTTGATCCGGCCCTTCATCATCTTGCGGAATTTAGTACGCTTTGGTTGAAGCATTTCTCAGTCCTCCTTAGCGACGACCGCCGGCACCACGAGGTGCTGGGCCGTCTTGGATTTCCTGCAAGCGACGATCACGCGCCTGAGGATCGTGCTCCATGATTTCACCTTTGAAGATCCAAACTTTGATCCCGATGATGCCATAGGCCGTCAGAGCCTCAACATGCGCGTGGTCGATGTCGGCACGAAGCGTATGCAAAGGCACGCGGCCTTCACGATACCATTCGGTCCGCGCGATCTCTGCACCGCCAAGGCGGCCAGCGACGTTTACGCGGATGCCTTCGGCGCCCATACGCATAGCGTTCTGAACCGCACGCTTCATCGCGCGACGGAACGAAACACGGCGCTCAAGTTGCTGCGCGATGGACTCGCCAACCAACTGGGCGTCAAGCTCTGGCTTGCGCACTTCGACGATGTTCAGGTGCAATTCGCTGTCGGTCATCGCGGCAAGTTTGCGGCGCAGAGTTTCGATGTCTGCACCTTTCTTACCAATGATAACACCAGGACGTGCAGTGTGGATCGTCACGCGGCACTTCTTGTGTGGGCGTTCGATGATGATCCGCGCAATACCAGCTTGCTTGCAGTCTTCCTTGATGAACTCGCGAAGTTTGATGTCTTCAAGAAGAAGATCACCATAGTCTTTGCTATCGGCGTACCAACGGCTGTCCCAGGTGCGGTTGACCTGAACGCGCATACCGATCGGGTTTGTTTTGTTACCCATTATGCTTGCTCCTCAACCTGACGGACAGTGATTGTGAGTTCCGAGAACGGCTTCATGATCTTGCCAAAACGGCCACGCGCCCGAGGACGACCACGCTTCATGACCATGTTTTTACCAACATAGGCTTCTGAAACGATCAACTCGTCCACATCGAGGTTGTGGTTGTTTTCGGCGTTTGCAATAGCCGACTGAAGACACTTCTTCACGTCGTCCGCGATCCGTTTTTTCGAGAAAGTCAGGTCGTTAAGAGCCTTTTCAACTTTCTTGCCACGGATCATTTGCGCGACCAAGTTCAGCTTTTGCGGGCTTGTACGAAGCATGCGCACTTTGGCCATTGCTTCATTGTCTGCCACGCGGCGGGGATTCTTATCCTTGCTCATGGCTTACTTCCGCTTCGCTTTTTTGTCTGCGGCGTGACCGTAATAGGTGCGCGTTGGTGAATATTCACCGAACTTTTGACCAATCATGTCTTCCGAGACGTTTACAGGAATGTGTTTCTGACCGTTGTAGACGCCAAACGTCAGGCCTACGAACTGAGGCAAGATCGTTGAGCGACGCGACCAGATTTTGATGACATCGTTGCGACCCGATTCACGCGCGGCTTCGGCTTTCTTAAGCACGTAAGCATCAACGAATGGGCCTTTCCATACAGAGCGAGACATAGATTAACGTCCCTTCTTCTTGGCGTGACGCGAGCGGATAATGAGCTTTTGCGACGCTTTGTTCTTGTTACGGGTCCGTGCACCTTTGGTCGGTTTACCCCAAGGCGTAACCGGATGACGACCACCAGATGTCCGGCCTTCACCACCACCATGCGGGTGATCGATCGGGTTCATGACAACACCACGGACGCTTGGACGGATGCCCTTGTGACGCATACGACCGGCTTTACCGTAGTTCTGGTTGCTGTTGTCAGGGTTTGACACGGCACCAACGGTGGCCATGCATTCCTGACGTACGAGGCGAAGCTCGCCCGAAGACAGACGGATCTGCGCGTAGCCACCGTCACGACCAACGAACTGGGCATATGTGCCCGCAGCACGTGCGATTTGACCGCCCTTGCCAGCTTTCAGCTCGATGTTGTGGATGATGGTACCAATCGGCATGCCCGAGAACGGCATCGCGTTGCCCGGCTTGATGTCAGCTTTTGCCGAGGCAACGACAGTGTCACCAACAGCCAGACGCTGAGGAGCAAGGATATAGGCCTGCTCGCCATCTTCATACTTGATAAGAGCGATGAATGCAGTCCGGTTCGGGTCGTATTCGATCCGCTCAACCGTTGCTGCAACATCGAATTTGTTACGTTTGAAATCTACAATACGATAGAGACGCTTTGCGCCTCCGCCACGACGACGCGAGGTGATCCGTCCGGTGTTGTTCCGGCCGCCCGATTTGGTCAAACCCTCAGTGAGAGACTTGACAGGACGTCCTTTCCAAAGCTCCGAACGGTCGATCAGTACCAGCCCGCGCTGGCCCGGCGTCGTAGGTTTGTACGACTTGAGTGCCATGCTTTCTGTCTTCCGTTTGCTTGGCGGACCGCTGTTGCGGCCCTATGTGAAGGGCCCTGCGTGAACAGGTCCCCGAATAAGATCACAGGCCCCGGACGAATCCGAGGCCATGCGACTGGCGCGATATAGCCGGAGTCGTGCGTGGTGACAAGGGGCAAGACCACGCAATCTACGCTCCCCGCGTCACGCGGATGTCTTTTTGCTTTGATCCAAAGCGCGTCTCTGGCAGCGTTACGACAAATGAAAGGCGCAACGATGGACATTCTCCCACTGACTGGCGGTCTTGGGGCCGAAATATTCGGGGCCGACCTGCGCGATGCGGCGGGTTTTGAAAGCATCCAACAGGCGTTTGCCGATTACTCGGTGCTCGTGATCCGCGATCAAGGCATCTCGCCCGACGATCACCTGGCCTTTGCGCGCCGCTTTGGCGAGATCAACGTGAACCGCTTCTTTTCGGCCCTGCCCTCGCACCCTGAAATCGCCGTGGTCTTCAAAGACGTTGACCAGACCGAGGCCGTGGGCGAAGGCTGGCACACCGATCACTCTTACGACCAGATGCCGGCACTCGGATCCATCCTGCATGCCATCGAAATGCCAACGGTCGGCGGCGACACGCTGTTTGTCTCGATGTCGAAGGCCTATGACGCCCTGTCCCCGGCTATGCAAACCTTCCTCAAAACCCTCAGCGCATGGCACAGTTCGCGCCACGTCTTCGGCGTCAACACCTCCAACAGCGAGGCCGCCAAAACCGGCCGCCTGTCAAACCAAGACGCCGCCACCCAAGACGCGCTGCACCCGCTGGTGATCCGACATCCGCTGTCGGGCAAAAGCTGTCTCTATGTGAACCCCGTTTTCACAACGCATATTGCCGGTCTGGCGGCCTCGGAATCCGATGCCTTGCTTCAAATGCTCTATACCCACATCCAGCAACCCGAGTTTCAATGCCGCGTGCGCTGGAAGGCCGGAGACGTTACCCTGTGGGACAACCGCGCGACGTGGCACAAAGCGATCAACGACTACCACGGCCAACGCCGCCTGATGCACCGCGTGACGGTCGAGGGTTGCGCCCTCAGCGCGGCGGGTTAGAACGCCGGACCGAAGGCCCCGCGCCCTGCCAGAGGTTGCTTTTCGGTGACATTGGTAGAGGGATAAAACTGATCTCAGATGCGCGCTTCATTTGAACAAGCGCCGACAGCCCCCACCGCAAGACGGCAGCGCGCCCCGACCTGCGAAGCCGGATCGGCACCGAGGCTAAAGACAACCGCAATCACTTCTTATCGCGCGCGGCTTTTTCTTCTTTGGTCAAAGTCTGGTTCCAAACGTTTTTGCTCAGCCCAAGCTCAGGCCGCGCAGGCTTGGTCTTGCCCTTGGTGACCTTACCGCCTTTGTTCAGGAACTCCTGAATAAGCGCATCATCGGTGGTCTCTTTGGGAACATGTTTCATGGGACGAGGCTAGCGGGTGCGGCAGGGAATGCCAATGGGGGAGTGGTGAAACACGTGTCACCCCCGCGAAAGCGGGGGCCTCCCACAACGAGGCGCTAAGCCTGACGAGATCCCCGCGTTTGCGGGGATGACAGCGCACGCACCGCTTGTTTACGTGCTTGCAAGCCCACTCCCCACGTCCCGGCCCTGAGCCGGGACCTCATACCACCCAAGAGCCCCCGGCCCAAGGCCTGAGCACGCCATACGCACCAGCGCCGACCCGCGGGGTGGTATTGGAGGGCTACCAGCAGGGCAATATATCCTGCAATCCCGTCGGACGGATGTATTTGGCAAGAGGGTGCAAAAGCGCCGCCCCTTGGGGCGGGTCGGCGCTGACGCAGCAGCCTTTGGCTGCTATTCGCTCCAGTCGTTTTCTTTTTTAAACTGTATAACTGCCGGATGACTTTTAGGAAGAAGTGAAACAATTTGCCTGAGATTGAGACCGCTCTCAATGCGACTTACTAGCCCCTCGAAATCATCTGGAAGGTATTCCACAAGATTAAGCATGGTTCTCCACACGTCTTTTGGAATAACGTAGGAATACCGATCATCCAGTGGCGCATACTGATATGAGTCGAACGTAATAAGTCCGCGTTCTTCCAATCGCACAGTCAAATCATGATCTGGATACAGCAGAATAGTTCTATTCTGTCTAGCTCTGGCAGCCGCAAGCAGTGCGAACTCAGGTAACGACACCTCTAACAGAGTCTTCTCAATCGACTCTTTCCATTTCTGCATCCGTTTCCTTTTGGCCGACTTTTCTTTCCACCTCCAAATTTCCGAAGCAATCGATAGAATGACCGGAATCAGAAAGAGTATTGCTATCAATCTAAGGGAGGGAAGTGCCCATACCGGCAAACCAACAAATTCTGCAGGGAAAAAATGTTCGGCAATTAGTGCAAAACTACACGCAAGAAACACACTCCAAACCGTTTTACTATTGGCCTCAAGCGCATTTCGAAGCGGGTCAATAAAGTTCATTTCTCTACCCTTCAAGAAATCACAAGAGAATGTTCTCGATATAGTTGTAGGCGAACTTCACCGCATATAAAACTACAAAAAACCCCCACGCCTCACAGCGCAGGAGTTCTCAATTTCAATACCGTAGGATGGGGTTACACCCCATCAAACCCAATCTTAGAGACCTGTGGTCACGTCGATTGTGTTGCCCTCTTCAAGGGTCACATAGGCTTTCTTGACGTCTTTACGACGGCCGAGGCCACCGCGGAAACGTTTGACTTTACCTTTGGTGATGGTGGTGTTCACCGCCTTCACCTTCACACCAAAGAGAGCTTCTACAGCCTCTTTGATCTGGGGTTTGTTGCTGTCGATTGCGACCTCAAAAACAACCGCACCGTTTTCCGACGCCATGGTCGATTTCTCGGTGATGATCGGTTTGCGGATCACATCATACTGTGCTGCGTTGGCGCTCATTTCAGGCGTGCCTCCAATGCTTCGACACCAGCCTTCGTGATGACAAGTGTATCACGCTTGAGGATGTCATAGACGTTTGCGCCCATCGTTGGCAGGATATCCAGACCAGTGATGTTGCGAGCTGCCTGCGCGAACCCTTCGTTCACGTCAGAACCGTCGATGATGAGGGCGCGCTTCCAACCAAGTTTTGCAACCTGCTTGGCCAGAGTCGAAGTCTTACCTTCGGTCGCGGCTGCATCGATGACGACCAACTCGCCAGCTTTCGCTTTGGCAGAGAGAGCGTGCTTCAGACCGAGCTTGCGGAACTTCTTGGTCAGGTCGTGGCCGTGCGAACGGACAACCGGACCTTTGTAGATACCACCACCACGGAAGATCGGCGCGTTACGGTCACCATGGCGTGCGCCACCGGTGCCTTTTTGGCGATAGATCTTCTTGGTCGAGTACGAAGTCTCACGACGGGTCTTGACCTTGTGGGTGCCAGCTTGCGCGTTGTTGCGCTGCCAACGGACCACACGGTGCAGGATGTCCGCACGTGGCTCGAGACCGAACAGAGCCTCATCGAGATCGACGGAACCGGCTTTGCCGCCGTCTAGATTGATGACGTCAAGTTTCATGCTTCGCCTCCTTCTACAGGTGCTTCAGCGGCTGCTTCTGCGGTCTTGATCGCTGCGGGCAGCGGAAGATCGGCAGGGGCTGCTTTCTTCACGGCGTCTTTGATGGTGACCCATCCGCCTTTGGAACCAGGTACGGCGCCTTTGATGAACACCAGACCACGGTCTGCATCGGTACGAACAACCTGCAAGTTCTGAGTGGTGACTTTCGCCGCCCCCATGTGGCCTGCCATTTTCTTACCTTTGAAAACTTTGCCCGGATCCTGACACTGACCAGTGGAACCGTGTGAACGGTGGCTGATCGACACACCGTGCGACGCACGCAGACCACCAAAGTTGTGGCGCTTCATCGCACCGGCAAAACCTTTACCGATCGATGTGCCCGACACGTCAACGAACTGGCCGTCGAGGTAATGGGTCGCTGCAATTTCTGCACCAACTTCGATCAGGTTTTCCTCGGCGACGCGGAATTCCACGATCTTGCGCTTCGGTTCTACCTTGGCTGCGGCGAAATGGCCGCGCATAGCTTTGCTGGTACGTTTTGCTTTTGCAGTGCCGGCACCAAGCTGAACAGCTGTGTAGCCATCCTTCTCGGCGGTGCGCTGTGCAACGACCTGTAGGCTGTCGAGTTGAAGAACGGTGACAGGGATCTGCTTTCCGTCTTCCATGAAAAGCCGGGTCATGCCGACTTTCTTTGCGATTACTCCAGAGCGCATCTGATTATGCCCCCTTATACCTTGATCTCGACGTCCACGCCGGCCGCGAGGTCGAGCTTCATCAGCGCGTCTACGGTCTGCGGGGTCGGATCAACGATGTCGAGCATACGCTTGTGCGTACGGATCTCGAACTGATCGCGGGATTTCTTGTTGACGTGAGGACCACGGAGAACCGTGAACTTCTCGATTTTATTCGGAAGCGGGATCGGACCACGAACAGTGGCGCCGGTGCGCTTGGCAGTGTTAACGATTTCCTGAGTGCTGGCGTCCAGAACGCGGTAATCGAATGCCTTGAGCCGAATACGGATATTTTGGCTTTGCATTACTACAGCCTTATATTGGCATCTAAGTTGAGAGGAAGATCTACGACCACCGCAAACCCTCGTCGAACTCAAACGGCGGGAATCACCCCGCCGAATTGTCCCTTACAGGAACTCGCGCGGTATAGAGGGGGTTGGGGGGTGTGGCAAGGGGTTTTGCGACAGCAAAAGTTCAAATTTTAACCATCATCCAAAGGATCGTCAGATCGGTGCCCTGTAAAGCTTTCCATTCTTGCATTGACTGTGTCGAGCGTGTCCTTACAAACTGCGAGACAAAATCTTACTACTTCATATTGATACAAAGAAGGCGAGGTGAATGAAATACCTTGTTCCTCTGCATTCATATAGCTTCCAGGATGAGCGTGCACGTGATTTGACAAATATACTTGCACAAAATCGTAAAATTTTACACCAAACCCTGCCTCTTTCGCCGCCCCCCTTACACCGAAAAGAAAAACTTTTTGACCGTTCTGTAATTCTTTGGATTGATCCAATGAGAATCCAAGAAAAATGCAATTTTGGGCGATCTCTTTCTGAAGTCTCAACTTTCCAGTCGGGTAATTCTTATAAAATTGAGGTTCGGTTGATTGAGGATGCAACCTTTTTCCGACATCCAGATAGCGTTTTCTGTTCACAAGATCGTGGAGGTAAAGGACTTTTCTCCGGAGGTCCCACTCTTCCTTTGTTAAACTGGGTTCGGAAAGATACATTGTCATTATCGCTGTATCGACAATTACGCGCGTCAAAGCCCCAATCGAAAAGTGGTCGAGTAATCCCTCACCTTCAGTAGATTTTAAAGCATTATCGCAAATCGTCAAAACGCTGAGGGAATGGGTTACAAGCTTTGCATAGACGAATAGTGCTCGGTTTTGTCGACCCGTATGCTCGACACCCATTCGAGTTTCACTGAGCCTCACTGCACGCCCTATAGTCTTTTCAAACATGCGACGCATCTCGTCATAAGACACATTTTCATCCATCTGATGATTTATCCTTGAAAAACTGATTTCCGCCTCGATACCCTGACCCGCGATCAAAACAAACCTACAACTGAACACTAATCCCATCTGCATCGAAAGTGTGCGTCTGCCCGTGGGGTGGCGCAGACCACCTGTCTGATCGCAGTTTATCCTTCCTCATACGCCCAGCCATATCGAACCGGCGCTGGCTCACCAGAGCGCCCGCCCGCCGGATTCGTCCTTGGTTGCGCCATTGGTCCGAGCGACCAATGGACGGTGTAGGCGCTGGCGCGGCGCCTGCGGCTTGTTCCGCGCTGGGGTGGTGATTGCCTGCCCTGTCATCCCCGCGCAAGCGGGGACCGGTAGCAACCGAGCGCCTTGCCTCACGAGGTCCCCGCTTGCGCGGGGATGACAGGGGACCGTAGGAGGAGCATTCGTTACCCCAAAACAAAAGGGGCCGCCAATTGGCAGCCCCTTCGCAATTTTTCCTCACCGAGGTGGGTTCTCATCGTTTTTGC
>JBELFK010000094.1:0-11536 GCA_042092935.1 Paracoccaceae bacterium
ATCTACGTTGTTTCTGGCCGCTTGCGAGGATCCGCAACAGTTGACGACATTTCTCCAGCCCTCGGAAACGCCGCAGGAAACGACAGTCACGGTGATTGAGCAAGAGGTTGAAGCCCCTGAGGTGTTCTACGCGCTTGAGACCGGCCTGTGGGATGGACGCCCGTCACTCGGTGGAATTTGGGTTGCGCATCCAGATACCCTTGACCCCGAGCAGGTGATTATCCGCAACTCGAGCAACGGCAAATTTGTGATCGGCTCGCTGTTTATCCGCGAGCGCGCAGTACCCGGGCCTCGTCTTCAGGTGTCGTCTGATGCCGCAGTGGCTTTGGGCATGGTCGCAGGCCAGCCGATTGAACTGAGCGTTACGGCGCTTCGCAAGCGCGAGCTTGAGCTGGCACCGCCAAGCGATCCCGTGCCTACGGTCTCGCCTGTGCCGGATGTGGCTGAGCTTGCGGCCGAGGCGATTGAAGAACCCAAGACCGGCGGTGCGCAAGCCCCCGAAGTGCGCCCTGCTGAGCAGCCAATCGCGCTTACAGAAACACCGCAGCCAGAACCGGTTGCACCGGCGCAGACGTCGAGCCTTGATAAGCCCTATATTCAGATCGGTATTTTCGGGGTCGAGGCCAATGCACGCAACACCGCGACGGCGATGCGTACGGACGGTATTGTGCCGACCGTTAAAGAATACACCGTTCAAGACAAAACTTTCTGGCGTGTTCTCGTCGGTCCTGCTGCAAATGCGACGGAACGACGGGCACTTCTGGGTAAAGTTCGCGAGAAAGGATTTGCAGATGCGTATTTCGTTGCTGGCTAAAGTCATTGCTATTGTTCTTCTGGCGATGCCGGTATCGGCGCAAACGCTTCAGTTGGGCGCGCGTGCGGCGGTCGTGGTTGATTTTGAGACCGGAACAACGCTTCTTGAGCGCAACGCCGATACGCCTCTGCCCCCCGCTTCGATGTCCAAGCTGATGACGCTGTTGATGGTGTTTGAAGCGCTGGACGAGGGGCGACTGACCATGAGCCAAAAGCTGCCCGTTTCTGAGGCGGCGATGGCCTACGGTGGCTCGACGATGTTTCTGGACACCACGGATCGGGTAACGGTCGAGGATTTGATCCGCGGCGTCATCGTCTTGTCGGGCAATGATGCCTGTGTCGTTTTGGCCGAGGCGCTTTCTCCCGATGGGACCGAAGCAGGCTTTGCGCGGCTGATGACCGAACGCGCCCGCCAGATTGGCATGACCAATTCGACCTTTGTAAATTCCAACGGGTGGCCGGCGGCGGGACACCGCATGAGCGTCCGCGATCTGGCGATCCTGACAGAGCGGTTGATAAAAGAATTCCCGCAGTATTACCCAATGTTTGCCGAGACCGAGTTCAAGTTTGACGGGCGCGCGCCTGCAAATTCCCGCAACCGAAACCCGCTTTTGGGGCTTGGAATCGGGGCAGATGGCCTGAAAACCGGACACACCGAAGAAGCCGGTTTTGGTCTGGTTGGCAGCGCCGTGCAGGGGGGGCGTCGGGTGATCTTTGTTCTGACCGGGATGGATTCCGCTGCTGAACGCGCCCTTGAGTCCGAGAAGGTTGTCAATTGGTCCTACCGCCAGTTCCTTGAGCGCAAAGTTGCAAATGCGGGGACCATCCTTGCGCAGGCTGAAGTCTGGATGGGAAGCGCCGGTACGGTCGGGCTGGTGGCGCCCGAGGATATTCAGGTTTTGTTGCCCATCCCCTTGCCCGATCAGCTTGGCGCACGTGTTGAATACAGTGGACCCATTCAAGCGCCGATTAAAAAGGGGCAAGAGTTGGGAACACTGGTCATTCCACGCTCAGGAATTGAGGATTTCCGTGCACCGCTGGTGGCAGATCGCGACGTTGGATTGGCGGGGTTTTTGCCGCGAATGCGCACGTCGACGGAAGTGTTGTTGCGTAGCCTGAATGAAGGCGCTGCGACACAGTGAGTGGAACGTTTATAAGTTTCGAAGGCATCGACGGATCGGGAAAATCAACGCAGGCGCGGCTATTGCACGAATGGTTGTCCGACACCGGCCACAGCGTCATCCTGACACGAGAGCCGGGCGGTTCGCCGGGGGCCGAGGAAATTCGCCAAATGGTGCTGGAGGGCGAGGCGGACCGCTGGTCGGCAGAAACCGAATTGCTGTTGTTCACGGCCGCACGGCGCGATCACCTTGAACGCACCATTCGTCCCGCATTGGCGCAGGGGGCCGTGGTGATCTCGGATCGCTTTGCGGATTCGTCGCGGATTTATCAGGGTTTGGGGCGGGCGGCGCTCGGGCAGATGGTCGATGACCTGCATGCGCTGGTGATCGGTCAAGAGCCGGATTTGACGATCCTCGTGGATATGGACCCCGATGTCGGTCTTGAGCGGGCGCTCGGACGTCAGGGCGGCGAAGAACGCTTTGAAGGCTTTGGCGTCGACATGCAGCGGCGGATGCGACAGGGGTTTCTCGATCTCGCCGCCAAATTTCCCGAGCGTATCGTCGTGGTTGACGGGGCGCGCCCGATTGACGACGTGCAATCCAGCATTCGCACAATCGTTCAGGATCACCTGAAATGAGCGACGACCACCTGCCTGAACCTGACCGTATTGACGGGGCACCGCACCCGTCCGAGACGATGCAGATTTACGGGCAGGATGCGGCGCAAGCCAGTTTTCTTGATGCGTATACTCAGGGCCGTCTGCACCACGCGTGGCTGATTACCGGCCCCAAAGGCGTTGGCAAGGGGACGCTTGCGTGGCGCATCGCGCGCTTTCTGCTGGCAACACCGGACGCCGATGCAGGTGGCCTCTTTGGCGACGCACCTATCCAGCCTGAGACGTTGGATGTTTCCCCGGATCATCCCGTTGCGCGACGCATGCAGGCCGGATCCGCGGGGGGATTGTTTGTCCTGCGTCGCGGCCATGACGAGAAAACCAAGCGCCTGAGGTCGGTCATCACGGTTGACGAGGTCCGCAAGCTCAAGAATTTTTTTGCCCTCAGCGCGACCGATGGTGGCCGTCGGGTTGTGATCGTTGATGCGGTTGATGAAATGAATGCCTCGGCTGCGAATGCGCTTTTGAAGGTGCTCGAGGAGCCGCCCGCCAAGACAACGCTGCTTTTGGTGTCGCACCAACCCTCGCGCTTGCTGCCAACGGTTCGGTCGCGTTGTCGAGAGTTGCGTCTGCCAAAGCTCGGGCCCGATGATATGGCGCTGGCGTTGCAGGGCGTTGGTCAGGCGTTGCCGGATGACAGCAGCGGTCTGGTTGTTCTTGCCGAAGGTTCGGTCGGTGAAGCGGTCCGGCTTGTGAACCTCGAGGGAATGAAGCTCTATCGCGCGCTGCTTGGTGTTTTGAACACCATGCCCAAGTTTGACCGCCAACAAGCGATCGCCTTGGCGGAAACCGTGACGGGGCGGGGCAGTGAAGAACGACGCGCACTATTGTTTACGCTGATCGACGTTGTGATGGCGCGGATCAGTCGCGCGGGCGTTCTGACCAACGACGGGCACGAGGTCATCGCAGGCGAGTATGACCTGTTCAGACGACTCTGCCCTGACGCCAGCACGGCCCGAAAATGGGCGACAACGGCGCAGGCCATAAGCGAGCGCAATCAGCATGGGTTGGCCGTCAACCTTGACCCTGCTGCGCTCATCCTAGATACCGTTTTCAAGATCCAGCAAACGGTCGAAGGCTGATACGTCTTCGCAAGGACGGACATGAGCACCGACATCCAGATCACAGACAGCCACTGCCACTTGGACTTTCCCGATTTCGACGACAATCGCGCTGAAGTCGTGGCCCGTGCCGAGAAAGCAGGCGTTACGCGTATGGTGACGATTTGCACCAAACTGCGCCAACTTGAGCAGGTTCAAGCTATCGCCGAGGCGTTTCCCTCGGTCTTTTTTGCTGCCGGAACCCACCCGATGAGTGCCGCCGCAGAGCCTTTGGTGTCTGTAGATGAATTGGTAGCACTTGCCCGGCATCCGAAGTTTGTCGGGATTGGCGAAACCGGTCTGGATTATCACTACACCGCCGACAGCAAGGCCATCCAGCAGGACAGCCTTCGCAATCATATCGCCGCTGCCCGACAAACCGGTCTGCCGCTGATTATCCATTCGCGCGACGCGGATGACGACATGGCGCAAATCCTGACGGATGAGTTTAAGAACGGCGCGTATAGCTGTGTAATGCATTGCTTTTCCTCCTCGGCTGAATTGGCCAAGGCAGCGCTTGATCTGGGGTTTTACCTCTCGATGTCGGGGATTGCCGCGTTTCCGAAGTCTCAGGAGTTGCGCGATATTTTCGCGATGGCACCGGTTGACCGAATTCTGGTGGAAACCGACGCGCCCTATCTGGCGCCGCCACCCTATCGTGGAAGGCGCAATGAACCGTCGTATTCAGTGCATACAGCGCAAGTCGGTGCGACGATCTTTGGCATGGAGTGGGCAGATTTTGCAGCGCAGACCCAAAAGAATTTTGACCGGCTTTTCTGGAAGGCGGCAGAATTTCAGGTGGCCGTCTAATGGATGAAATCCGGTTTCGCATTCTGGGCTGTGGCTCGTCCGGTGGCGTGCCGCGCCTCGGGGGGAACTGGGGCGCATGTGATCCGAGCAATCCAAAGAACCGACGTCAAAGATGCTCGGTTCTGATCGAGCAGGAGACCCAAAGCGGCATCACCCGTGTTTTGATCGACAGCGGCCCTGATATGCGCGCGCAGCTTGTTGACGCCGGTGTCGGGGTGCTGGACGGCGTTGTTTATACCCATGCCCACGCCGACCATGTTCACGGTCTCGATGATCTGCGCCAGATCGTGTTCAATACCCGCAAGCGGCTAAAGGTCTGGGCCGATGGTGCCACGCAGGATGCACTGCTATCGCGGTTCGGCTATGCTTTCGTGCAGCCCGATGACTCACCCTATCCGCCGATCCTTGAAATGAACACGATTTTGGGCGTGATCGAGGTTGATGGGGCAGGTGGCGTGGTTCGGCTTGAGGCGATCAAAGTCAATCACGGGTCAATCGACGCACTTGGGCTGCGGGTCAATGATGTGGCTTATATGCCAGATGTGGCCGAGATATATGATGACGCCTGGGACCAGCTTGAGGGGCTTGAGTGTTGGATTTTGGACGCGCTTCGCCGCGCGCCGCACCCGACCCATGCCCATCTTGAAAAAAGCCTGAGCTGGATCGAGCGCGTCGCCCCGAGAACCGCAGTGCTGACCAATATGCATAACGATTTGGATTATGAAACGATCCGCGCCGAGACGCCCGATCACATTCAGCCGGCCTATGACGGGATGGTGCTCAGCTACCCTCTGAAAAGCTGATGTTTGAACTTGTCGAGGTCATTCTTCCGGTCTTTTTGGTGGTTGGCTTTGGCTATGCGGCGGTTTGGCGGCGGCTGATAAGCGACACATCCATTGATGCGCTGATGGGGTTCGCGCAAAAGATCGCCATTCCATTTCTGCTGTTTCGCGCGATGTCATCGCTCGACTTGTCGGTCGGCTTTCAGCCCGCGCTATTGTTCAGCTTCTATACCGGCGCGATCCTCAGCTTTGCGGCTGGGGTCATGGGCGCGCATTTCCTGTTCAAGCGTGATTGGGAAGACAGCATCGCCATCGGGTTCGGAGCGTTGTTTTCGAACTCGGTTCTTTTGGGGTTGCCGATTTCCGAACGTGCCTTTGGGCCAGAAAATCTGGCGGCGAACTATGCGATCATCGCCTTTCACGCCCCGTTTTGCTACGCGGTCGGCATCACAACGATGGAGATCGTCAAGGCCAAGGGCGGCGGCTTGCGCGCCTTGAGTGGCAAGGTCATTGGTGCGATGTTCAAGAACGCTTTGATCCTCGGGATCCTCGCGGGTATTATCGTCAATCTCAGCGGCGTGTCGCTTCCCTTGCCGGTCACGGATGCGGTTGATCTGATGGTGCGTGCAGCCTTGCCGACGGCGTTGTTTGGATTGGGGGGTGTGCTGTATCGCTATCGCCCCGAAGGCGATTTGCGCATTATTGCAATGGTTTGCGGCATATCTCTCATCCTGCATCCGGTCATTGTTTATACGCTTGGAAACCTGACTGGTCTTGCCAAACCTGCCTTCCGCTCAATGGTTCTGACGTCGGCCATGGCGCCGGGCATCAACGCGTATCTTTTCGCCGACATGTACGGCAAAGCACGGCGGGTCGCGGCGTCGTCGGTGCTTTTGGCAACCGCCAGCAGCGTTTTGACCGCTTGGGTGTGGCTGGCCATTATCGGCTAGGGTGCATCGTGGCCAATGCGACCTTCAGAACGTAAAGTCAGCCGTTGAGGGCCTTTTCAAGCTCTGGCGCAAATCTCTGATCGTAGTCGTCGCCAACCATGGTGCCAGTGAAGCTGAAAACAACCGTGCCCTCTGCGTCCAGAATGAAAGTTACAGGCAGAGCCGAGACGCCCCATCGAAGCGACGTGCGTCCAGACGGATCAAACGCGATGGCCGAATAGGGATTGCCGAGTTCGCCAATGTAGCGCAACGCGTCCGGTGCCTCATCCTTGTAGTTTATGCCGACTATGGGAATCCCCTGAGCCGCCAATTCAAGAAGTTTCGGGTGTTCGGCGCGACAAGGCAGGCACCAGCTTGCCCAGAAATTGACGAGCGTCACTTGGCCTTGCAGCATGTCCGGCGTCACCTTGGGATAGTTGGCCAGGGCATCTTCGGTGACGGCGGGCGCTGGTTTACCAACAAAGGCCGAGGGCAAGGCGCTGTCGTTGCCTCTGAAATTTCCGACATAGAATAAGAAGGCAAGTGCGGCGACAATCAGAGTCGCCGTCGCCAGCAAAAGCCCGATCCTAGGCATCGGTCTTGCGCGATTTTTCATACTCGGACAAAGCGCGTTTCACCTTGGCCGAGCGGGCAAGACTTTGCCAGATCATCAGAACCAAAACCGTGATAGACACCGCATAGGCTGACAAGACAGGGACGGCATATTTGCCTAAATCGACGATCATTGCATTCTCTCCCGTGCCAGATAGGCCCGCAATTGGCGCGAGCGGATTTCAGTTCTGGTCCGCAAGAGAACCAATGCGACAAAGATCAACACGAAGCCTGCGATGCTGACAAGCAGCGGGTAATAGAAAATATCGGCGACGTTTTCCTCTTTATCGAGAGACAGAGACGCGCCTTGGTGCAAGCCCTGGTTCCAGAAATTGACGGCGTAGCGCGACAGAACCGCGAAAACCGAGCCGACGATGCACAGGATCGATGTCAGGTCGGCGGCCGTGTCGTCGTTCTCGATTGCCGACCAAAGCGCCACATAGCCGAGATAGAACAGAAACAGGATCAGAAAGGATGTCAGTCGCGGATCCCAGACCCACCATGTGCCCCACATGGGTTGGCCCCAGATCGCACCGGTCAACAAGGCGATAATGGTCATGCCGATGCCCACGGGTGCGGCGGCCTTGGCTGCAAGGGCGCTGACGTGGTGACGCCGGATCAGCCAGATCAATGAGGCCACCAGCATCATGAACCATGTGTTGATGGCCATAAGTGCCGAGGGAACATGCAGGTAGATGATTTTTACGGTCGCGCCCTGGCGATAGTCATCAGGGGTGAAAAAGAAGCCCCAAATCAGACCCAGCACCAAAAGCACGCCGCCAGAGATTGCCACCCAAGGCAAGACGGTGCCCGACAGGCCCATGAATTTACGTGGGTTGGCGTACTCCCACAGAGATCGACGTTGGCTCATTCAATTGTCTCCCTGCTATTCATCGCAGATTGATACGTATTACGGCCGAAGATGCGAAGGGCAATAGCGCAATTGTCGCAAATGTTATCCCGGCAAGCATAAGAAGCGGTGTCTGGGTTTCCATTCCCATGCCCCCCCGACGCGCCAGTTCAGCGCCAAATATCAACGTCGGCACGTAGAGCGGTAGAACGAGGATCGACAGCAACAGGCCTCCGCGTTTGAGGCCGACAGTGAGTGCTGCGCCAAATGTGCCAATGACCGATAGGGCAGGGGTTCCAAGCAAGAGTGACAGAAACAGCCAGAAATACCCTTGTTGTGGCAAGCTGAGCAGCACGCCCAAAAACGGGGCTGCGATGACCAAAGGCAATCCCGTCGTCAACCAATGCGTCAGAGCCTTGATCGAGACAACGCCCTCCATCGGTAAGGGGGCCGTCGCCAGCAAATCGAGGCTGCCGTCTTCAAAGTCCAAGGCAAAGATGCGGTCGAGCGACAAAAGACAGGCCAGCAGGGCGCCAAGCCACAAGATGCCGGGGGCGATGGTGGCAAGCAACTGCGACTGTGGACCGACCGAAAAGGGCACTAGAACCGAGACTATCAGAAAAAAGGCAAGCCCCAGCCCGAAGCCGCCGCCAGCGCGTATCGCAAGACGTAAATCGCGGGTGAGCAAGGCAATCATAAGAACGCCTCGTCCAAGGCTGGCAGGGCTGGCGGTTTGGCTTTGAAGGGGGTGACGTCCAGCACATCGGCCTCGATACCCAGATCGATATGGGTCGCGATCAAAGCCGAGCCGCCATTTGCAAGGTGGGCTTTGATGGTTTCGCCAAAACGGGCAACGGCCTCGACGTCCAGCGAAACCGTGGGTTCATCCAGTACCCAAATGGGTCGCCCCGTCACCAAAAGACGCGCAAGGCCCAACCGGCGTTTTTGGCCAGCCGACAGCGCACCGGCCATGCGGTTCAACAGCGGCTCAAGGAAGAATGCGTCGATGGCGGCGTCAATGGTTCCAGCGCCAAAGACGCTTGCCCAAAACTCAAGGTTCTCGCGCACGGTCAGCATTTGCTTGAGTCCGTCAGAATGCGCGGCATAGGCAATGCTGTCGGGCGCGCAGGTAATCTTGCCGTCCGCGGCGGGCTGAAGATCCGCCAGCGCACGCAAAAGGGTCGTCTTGCCCGATCCGTTTGGCCCGCGTAAAATCAGGGCTTGGCCGGTGGTGAGCTGAAAATTGATCCCTTCAAGGATCAGGATGCCGCCACGGGAAACGGCGAGGTTTTCAACTTGCATTGCCATGTCTCTGCAATATCCGAGCGCGCCATATTGAGAAAGCGGAAATTCCGGTAAACTTAGATCGGTAGAAGCGCAGCAGCGACACGGCGGCCCTCGGATAGCAGGATATTATAGGTTCGGCACGCCGAAGGGGTCGCCATCGGATCGATCCCCAAACCGGCATCCTCAAACGCCCTGCGAGTGGCCAATGGGATCGGCAGCATGTCAGCGCCCGTTCCAACCAAGACCACGTCAACCTTGGCCCGCAACCTGCCAATCAGGTCCAGATCGTCCATGCCATGCCAGTCAAGCGCGGCTTCAAGCGTCAAACACACCGACCCTTCGATCACCTTGCCGCCAACGCGGAAAAAGCCCGGTCCATAGCCGTCAATCGGGGTGGCTGTTGAAAAGGTAATCTCGTTGGGGTGCATCAGGCATCAACGTTTGAAAACTGCGTGCCCGCCTTAGCGTCCGGTTTGTTCCAGTCGCGTGTAACGCCAAGGCGCAGCAAAACGCCCGAGGCGATAAAGACCGAGCTATAGGTGCCGACAATGACGCCCCAGATCATGGCAAAGACGAAACCGCGGATCACGTCGCCGCCAAGAACAAACAGCGAGATCAGCGCCAATAGGGTCGTGACCGAGGTCATAATCGTACGCGCCAAGGTTTCGTTGATCGACAGGTTGAGGACATCCGCAAGCGCAAGTTTCTTATATTTGCGCAGATTTTCACGGACACGGTCGAAGACAACGACGGTGTCGTTGAGCGAATAGCCAACGATTGTCAGAAGCGCGGCGATGATTGCCAAATCGAATTTGATTTGCAGGATCGAGAAGATTCCGATGGTCAACAAAATATCGTGGACCAAGGCAACCACGGCCCCAAGCGCGAATTGCCACTCAAAGCGCAACCAGATGTAAAACAGCACAGCGGCAATCGCCAGCAATACCGCGAGGGCCGCGCTTTGGATCAATTCGCCCGAGACTTTCGGGCCGACGGATTCAACGGATACAAATAGGATATCCGGCGCGACTGTTTGCAGGGCCGCGCGAACACCCTCGACCATCGAGGCGGCGGCGGCTTCGGCGTCTTCCTGCGCCTGAATACGGATCATCGCCACGTTTTGGTCTTCGTCAAAGGTTGGATCGAAAATCTCGGCGATTGAAACGTCGCCCAATCCAAGCGTATCAATTGCGGATCTATATGCGCCAACGTCAACGGGCTGCGCGCTTTGGGTTCGGATGGTCGTGCCGCCTTTGAAGTCGATACCGAAGTTCATGCCGATGACAAAGGCCGACAAAATTGATGCTAGGACGAGTACAGCCGAAATCGACAACCACATTTTTGAGCGACCAAAGAAATTCAAGGCCAGATTTTTGGTAACCAGTCGCAGGCGCATCTTAGACCTCAATCGTTTTTGGACGGCGGCGTTCAAACCACATGATGACAAGAAGACGCGTCACGAAGATCGCGGTGAAAACCGAGGTGAGGATGCCCAAACCCAGAGTAATCGAGAATCCTCGGACCGGCCCAGAGCCAATCGCGAACAGAATGACGGCTGTGATAAACGTGGTGATATTCGCATCGATAATCGCGCTAAGCGCTTTCTCGTAGCCCGTAGAGATCGCTTTCGCAGGCCCTTTACCCGAAGCGATTTCTTCGCGGATACGCTCAAAAATCAGCACGTTTGCGTCGACGGCCATGCCAATTGTCAACACGATGCCAGCAATACCAGGAAGTGTGAGGGTTGCGCCAATCGCTGACAAAAGGCCGAAGATCAGGCCGACGTTGATAATCAGGGCGATGTTGGCAAAAACACCGAATAAGCCATAGCTGGCCCCCATAAAGAACAGAACCGCGACAAAGGCGATGATACTGGCGATTTTCCCGGCCTGAATGCTGTCAGCGCCAAGTTCCGGGCCGATCGTGCGCTCTTCAAGAAAGTCCAAACTTGCGGGCAAGGCACCTGCGCGAAGCAATACCGCAAGGTTTGCACTTTCCTCGACCGAGAAACGGCCAGTGATAATGCCAGAGCCGCCAGCAATGTAGGATTGGATAACAGGGGCGCTAATCACCTCGTTGTCGAGAACGATTGCAAAGGGGTTGCCGATGTTTTCTTCGGTGTAGTCGCCAAATTTCCGCGCACCGGTTGGGTTAAAGCGGAAACTGACCGCCGGGCGACCGTTTTGGTCAAAGGTCGGCTGCGCGTCGACAAGCTCTTCGCCCGAGACGACGGCGCTGCGTTCGAGAATGTAATACTGGCCTTCCTCGTCAAGCGACGGGACCAATTCGTTGCCCGCGCCGGGTTGGGTTGTCTCGTCCGTTGTGCGCGTGACAACGGGTTTGAATGACAGTTGGGCGGTCGTACCGATGATGTCTTTGAGTTCGGACGCGGAACCGATGCCAGGCACCTGAATCAGGATACGCTCGGCGCCCTGACGCTGAATTGTTGGCTCACGCGTGCCGACCTCATCGATGCGTCGGCGGATGATTTCAAGCGCCTGTTGGACAGTGCGATCATTGGTGGCCGCGATTTCGGCGTCCGAAAGCGTGACAACAAC
>JBELFK010000095.1:0-11497 GCA_042092935.1 Paracoccaceae bacterium
CCGCCCGCAGGCTGATTGCGCGGCGATCAAACAGAATCGCGACCAAGGCCACGACGACCATCACATAGGCCCGCTCGGTCGCAATGGCCCCTCCGGACATTGCGAGGTAGAGACTGGCCACCAAAAGCGCCATAAGCGCGGCGATCTTTTTGGACGGCAGGCGCATCGACACAGAGGGCACCAAGGCCAGTCCCCCGCGCACAAGGGCAAAAACGAACCCCGTCAACATCCCCATGTGAAGGCCAAAGATTGCGAGTAAATGCGCAAGGTTCGACGCCCTGAGACTGTCCAGACTGGCCTGATCGATGCCCGAGCGATCCCCCGTCACGACCGCCATGGCAAACCCGCCAGACTTGTCCGGCAAAACAGTTCTGATGTGGTTCGAAATCCGTTGTCGTAGGCGTGTCACAAACAGACGATCATCTGCGGGCGCAAGCACCATCACGGGAATGCGCGTGTACCCCACCGCCCCCAATTTCTGAAACCAGGCGTGGCGTTGAAAATCAAAGCCCCCCGGTTCGACAGGCCCGGAGGGTGGCGACAGGTTTGCGGTCGCGAGAATGGTTTCACCGATGACCGGTGCGAAGTGATCCTGATCGCCGTGCAGCGCAATGCGCACGCGCGCGGGGGTGCGTGACGGGCGCTGATTGAACAGCACAACTTGGTCAAGCGTCAGGCGCGCCGCATCCGAGGCGCTTTTATCGATCGCGATGATGCGCCCTTGCACGGGACCGTAATAGCGAAACCCAAGACGCTCTTCGCCAACGGAATAACTGCGCACGGCAGCCAGCACAAACCCAAGCGCAACGGCGCAAACGCCGATGACAATCGCACGGCCCACATAGTCAAAACGCGAGAATGCGAGCGATAAAATCAGCGGCACAGCCAGAGCCCAATAAACGCTCTGCTGTGGCTCAGACTTTAGTGAGAAAAACCAAGCGATCCCAAGCCCAAGACACACAGGCACCCATAGGAACAATTGCCCCTGTTGAGCGAGGATCGCGTTTGAAATTGATGAGGCAACTCGGGGCACTTGTCCTCACCCAGACGGACAGTTAGACAGTCGCAAATCTATTCATTTCTGGTTTCCGAAAGGTAAAGACCCGATGTCTGACGCCGTTGTCACGCGCTTTGCACCCTCGCCCACGGGCTATCTTCACATTGGGGGTGCGCGTACCGCCTTGTTCAATTGGCTCTATGCGCGGGGTCGCGGCGGCAAATTCTTGCTGCGCATCGAAGACACCGACCGTGAACGTTCAACGCCCGAGGCAACGGAAGCGATTCTGAAGGGCATGGCGTGGTTGGGGTTGGATCACGACGGCGAAATTGTCAGCCAGTTTGACAACGCAGAGCGCCACCGTGAAGTGGCCCATGCTTTGCTGGCGGCCGGCAAAGCCTATAAGTGCTTCGCGACCCAAGACGAAATTCAGGCCTTTCGCGATGCCGCCAAGGCCGAGGGAAAATCAACGCTCTTTCGCTCGCCATGGCGCGATGCGGACGCCTCTGCCCACCTTGACGCACCCTATGTTGTGCGCATCAAGGCACCTCAGGATGGCGTGACGGTCATTGCCGATCAGGTTCAGGGGGACGTGAGCATCAACAACAAGCAATTGGACGACATGGTTCTTTTGCGCTCGGACGGTTCGCCCGTCTATATGCTGGCTGTTGTGGTTGACGATCACGACATGGGTGTAACGCACGTTATCCGCGGCGACGACCACCTCAACAATGCAGCGCGTCAGATGATGATCTATACCGCAATGGGTTGGGACGTTCCTGTTTGGGCGCACATCCCGCTGATCCACGGGCCGGACGGCAAAAAGCTGTCAAAGCGGCACGGATCGCTCGGCGTCGAGGAATACCAGCAAATGGGCTATCCGGCCTCAGGCATGCGCAACTACCTTGCCCGCTTGGGTTGGAGCCACGGCGACGATGAATTCTTCACCGACGATCAGGCCAAGGACTGGTTTGGCTTTGACGGCATTGGCAAATCCCCTGCGCGGTTCGACTTTAAAAAGCTCGAGAATCTCTGTGGTCAGCATATCGCCAATTCCGAAAATGCTGCACTGCTGCGTGAATTGGACGAATTTTTTGCGGCGACCGGCGCAGCTTCGCTGACCGAGGCAAAAAACGATCTTTTTGAGCGCGGAATGTATTGCCTGAAAGAACGGGCTAAGACTTACCCAGAACTCATTGATAAAGCAGGGTTTATTCTGGCGGATCGCCCCATCGTGCCGGACGAGAAGTCGGCGAAAAATCTAGATTTAGTATCCCGTGGTATACTGAGTGAATTGACGCCGCACCTGCAAAATGCTAGCTGGGATCGGGACAATCTCGAGGCTGCCGCAAACACTGTCGCGGCGGCCAACGAGATTAAATTCGGCAGGCTTGCCGGGCCTATGCGGGCAGCACTTGCTGGACGTTCGGCAACGCCAAGCGTGTTTGATATGATGTTAGTGCTGGGTAAGGATGAAACCATTGCCCGGCTTAGTGACGCGGCCAAAGCGGAAGACGGATAAACCTTTTCCACCTTGGTCGTTCAACCATTGCCCCGCGGGTCCGCCGCGAGGGCTGCGAATAGGAGGATAACCATGGCTGAAACCACTCGGACCGCAAAACTCTCAATTGACGGTGAGGATTTTGATCTGCCGATCTTCTCACCCACGGCCGGCCCGGATGTTATCGACATTCGCAAACTCTATGCGCAAGCAGGCGTTTTCACTTACGACCCGGGCTTTACGTCGACGGCAAGCTGCGACAGCACCATCACCTATATTGATGGCGGCAAAGGCGAGCTTTGGCATCGCGGCTACCCAATCGACCAGCTTGCAGGCAAATCGCACTATCTCGAAGTCTGCTTCCTTCTGCTATACGGCCACTTGCCGTCGGCTGAAGAACTCGAGGATTTTGAATCGCGTGTGACCAACCACACAATGGTCCACGAGCAGATGATTAACTTCTTCCGAGGCTTCCGCCGCGACGCGCACCCAATGGCCATTATGACCGGTGTCGTGGGTGCTATGTCTGCGTTTTACCACGATTCAACCGACATCTCTGATCCGTGGCAGCGTGAAGTCGCGTCGATTCGTTTGGTCGCAAAAATGCCAACAATCGCCGCAATGGCCTATAAATACACGATCGGTCAGCCCTTCGTTTATCCACGAAATGACCTCGATTACGCGTCAAACTTCCTGCGGATGTGCTTTGCAGTGCCCTGTGAAGACTATGAGGTGAACCCAATTCTGTCGCGCGCGATGGATCGGATCTTCACATTGCACGCAGATCATGAACAAAACGCATCAACCTCTACAGTGCGTCTGGCGTCGTCCTCGGGTGCCAACCCGTTCGCCTGTATCGCCGCTGGCATCGCCTGCCTTTGGGGCCCTGCCCACGGTGGTGCCAACCAAGCCTGCCTTGAGATGCTGAAAGAGATCGGATCGGTTGATCGCATTCCTGAATTCATCGCGCGCGCAAAGGATAAAGACGATCCATTCCGCCTGATGGGCTTTGGTCACCGCGTTTACAAGAACACCGACCCACGTGCGACGGTTCTGAAACAATCCGCTGACGAAGTGCTGGAATTACTGGGCGTCGAAAACAATCCTCTGCTTCAGGTTGCAAAAGAGCTTGAGCAAGTGGCCCTGAGCGATCCGTATTTTGTCGAAAAAAAGCTGTTCCCGAACGTTGATTTCTACTCGGGCATCATCCTCGAGGCGATGGGCTTTCCGACGTCCATGTTCACACCGATCTTCGCCCTGTCGCGGACCGTCGGCTGGATCTCGCAGTGGAAAGAAATGATTTCGGACCCGCAGATGAAAATCGGTCGCCCACGTCAATTGTACCAAGGCTCAACCCTGCGCGATTACGTGGACATCGAAAGTAGATAATTATCATTTCGATAATAACTGTTGCAAGATTGGAAACGCCCGGTATCGATGATGCCGGGCGTTCTTTTGTATACGTTTAGGAAACAGCTTGTATACCAATGAGATCGCCCGATTTCATTGACTAAAATGCGGTTCAAATTGATAATGTGGCGGTGGTGTGGCGGCAATACGACTGCTTAAAGGTAACGAGTAATGGCTGGTAATTATGTGAGCCCGGGCAAGCCGAGCGCTGAGTTTATTGTGGGTAGTGATCCTAACGTTCACATCCGCATCGTCGAAGATAACGGAAACCTCTTTGTTAAGATGACCTCGCTGGACAATGGCGACGGTGTTGGCGACCTTGACGCGGTTTTCTTCAACTTCACTGATCCAAGTGTAATCGGAAGCATCCATGCTTGGACGCCCGACGGCACTGGGACCGAATTCGTAGATGATGGCGTCAACGCGCTATCTGATGGCACCGAATTGATCGGGGACTACGATGGCCGGATTGAGTTTTCTGACACCGACAATGGCGTTGAAGGCAACATCGACAAGACGGTTTTCACCCTCTGGAGCGATGATCGCCCCCTCACGCTGAACGATCTCGATCTCGAGAGCTTCGCGATGGTGGTGGACACGGAAACCAGTGCGGGCACCGTTCTGACCTATAACGCTGACGCCGATGTCGACAAAGAGATGAACGACTACATCTACGGCGACTGGCATCCTGACGGGAACGGTGGCTGGGTCTACGTCGGTGACGACGAACCAGACGACGAGACCACCAAGTCGTTCACTGTGACCGGCGACGTCAACGTCGAGGTCACCATGACCGAGCTTGAAAATGGCGACATGAAGGTCGATCTCGAAGTGCTGGGCGATACCGGTCAAATCGGCGATCTGCGTGGCTTTTTCTTTGCGATGAACGACGACTCGCTTGCCGATGACATCGAAGTCGTGGGCGACGACATTACCGATTCAAAATTTGACGACAACAAAGTCGACAAGTTTGGTGACGTCAGGCTGCCAAAGGACATCAAGGACTTCTTCGACAAGTTCGATGGCGGCGTGGAGATCGGATCGGAGGATCTTTATAGCGACGACGATGATGATGACGACGATGATGACGATCAGGATCCCGTCGATGACATCCGTTTCACGTCGTTCACTCTGACGCACGAAAACGAACCGCTGACATTTGAAGACTTTGAAGGTCAGCCGGTTGTCATCAACCTTGGCTCGGTCGGCGAAGAGGGTGGAGACCGTGACGACGAAGCGGTCATCTTGGGGCCAGTTTCTTGGGACGAACCCGATCAGGCGCAATACACGCTCGGCGACACCGAAGACGACGATGACGATGAAGTCGACAATGAATTCTACGATGATCCGGACGACGATGACGACGATGACGATGATGACGACAACGGCGGATGGGATTTCAGCTTCTGGCTGTTCTAACAAACAAAGGCAGGGTTTCGACCCTGCCTTTTTCGTTTAGCGCCCCTCGTATTCGGCAGGACGTTTATCTAGAAACGCCATCACGCCTTCGGTAAAGTCGCGGGTCTTGCCACAGGCCCCTTGCAGGCGTGCTTCCAGCAGCAATTGCTCCTCAAGGCCGTTATTTTGTGACGCTGCAAGCGCCTCTTTTACATGCTGATAGGCGACCGTTGGCCCCGTCGCCAAGTGCTTGGCGCGTCGCTGCCAATGGGCATTGAATGCATCGTCCTCAACCGCTTCCCAGATCATGCCCCAGGCTTCGGCCTTTCTCGCCGGAATTGGCTCGGCGAACAGCGATGCCCCCATGGCCCGTGGCATTCCAACCTGACGCGGCAGCAGATACGTGCCGCCTGCATCGGGGATCAGGCCAATGCGGGTGAAGGCCTGCAAAAACACTGCCCGCTCGGCTGCGATTACGACGTCGCAGGCCAAGGCCAAGTTCGCACCAGCGCCCGCAGCCGCACCATTCACGGCCGCAATGACAGGGATCGGGCAATCGCTGATCGCGCGGATCATGGGCACGTACTCGTCCCTCAGAACCCGCTCAAGGTCGATATTGGCCGCGTTGCCGCCGTCGCCCAAATCCTGACCCGAGCAAAATGCCTTGCCCGCGCCGGTCACCACCAAAACCCGTGCTTCACGCGCGGCGGCCTTGACCGCGTGCAATACTTCGGCACGCATCAGCGCGTTCATGGCATTCATCACATCGGGACGGTTCAGTGTCAGAACGGCGATATCGTCAGACACTTGATAGGCTATCGTTTCATAAATCACGGGGGGCGCTCCTTGTTCGCATGCGCAAGATGTAGGTGCACATCGGTTTGGTCCAAGGGGAACCTTGCGTCAATCCACCAATAATTCAGCGCGAAGGGCCGTGGCCAAGCGTTTTTGATCCGACTTGACGCCGATAAACCTCAGTTCGCTGCGTTGGCCCGCCATTCGTCAAGCGCCGGGTTTTGATCTTGTGGCGGGACAACGGGCGCAACCCGCGCCACGGTTTCGGCGACCGAGCGGCGAAACTCCATGCCCTTCGTCTGATACCTTGCACCAAAGTAAAAGCTGACGATCGCACCCAGCAACCACCAAAGCGGTTCAGGCACCAATGCAACACCGACCATTCTCGCTGAAAACCACACTGGATCGACTGCCGCAGACACAAACAGACCAATAACGCCAAAGGCCATCACCGGGCGCGGCAAGCGGTTCAGACCATCAACAAACTGATCGAACCGTCCTTGCCGCGCCCCGCCGAATTCTGCTGCAAACTGCGCAAGAGCGGCGTGCGAGGCCTCGGCATCCCGCTCAGCCTGTGCCTCACTATTGACGCGAAACACCTCGGCTGTTTCCGCCACAACGTTGCGACCGCCCCCAAAGACTGACGCTAAAACTTCGCTGACTACGCCCATTTGGCAATCCTTTCCCGAAACTGACTTGCGCTCATATGAAACCTTGGTGCGATGAATTCTTCGGCGCGGCGTATCCAACCGCCTTTTCCACCCCGACGGGTTCGGCAATATTTCCGCGCCGAGGGACGTCGATCCGCCAATGAAAAGTAATAGTTGCGCCGCTCGATCCCGTAGGCGTCAGCGATGTGATCTTTCGCCCGTGCAAATGCACCCTGCACCGCCTTGATCGTCAGGGGACCGATGAACCCGTCAACGGCGCAGGGGAAGCCCATGCGTGAAACCAGTTTTTGCAACAGGCGCACAGCCTGAGAACCTGAATTGACCTGCATATCAAAAACGGTTGCATGAAGCGGCTCGGGCAAATCGCCGATGCGGGGCTTTTCGAAATACTCCCGGATGAAAATTTCCTGCGCCAATTGCACCGAAATTCGCTGAACATCCTGCCGGTCCACATCGCCATCCTGATCGAGATCGAGCCCCAATCGCCGCATCGTGTGGATCGTGACACCGTGCTTGGTTGCACCGCCGGGATCGTCAGGATCCTCGACAAACCCGCCTTCGCGGATCACGATTTGTCGGGCAATCTCTTGAACATTCGGCATGGCAATCACTCCGGCGGCAAACACCAGAGAAAGATCACGTTCAGAGCGTTAAGAAAGCCTTTTGGCTACGTGCTTAGCTGTCTTCAGGGTCTTGATAAACGCCCTGTGCCTTCAGCGCATCGACGACCTCTTTTGGCATATAGGTTTCGTCATGTTTCGCAAGAATTTCAGAGGCTTCAAAGACACCGTTAATGTAGCGACCAGTGCCGATCATACCCTGATTTTCCTCAAACAAATCCGGCAAAATTCCCTTGTAGATGACGGGCACCGTGGCACCGCCATCGGTCACTGAAAAGCTGATGACCGCCCCTTCGCCGCGCATCAAACTGCCGTCCGACACCAGCCCACCGATGCGAAACACCTCGGACTCAGGTGGCGGGGACGCGATCACTTCGGACGGCGAGCGAAAGAAGTTGATGCCATCTTTAAAGGCGGTCCCAATTAGCACAGCCGAAACACCAAGCGCGACAAACGCCGCGATTATGACCTGAATTCTGCGCTTCTTTTTAAGAGACTTCATCACCACACCCAAAGTTTGCCTGACCGTCACCTAACATCGAATTGGAAATATTCAATGCGGCGTGTTTGCGTTTCTATGCTGCTTCAAAAGTAATCTTTCGCTTTAGAAAGTTGATCGCATGCATGGACACTTTTTCTGGATCGCCGGTTGTCAGAAACTTGCTTTCCGTTCCCGACCCGATCATTTGCGGATGCCGATCAAGATAATCCGCAAGGCTGTCAGCCACCAAATCCGCCTGCGA
This sequence comes from Paracoccaceae bacterium, assembly GCA_042092935.1. Lineage (GTDB taxonomy): Bacteria > Pseudomonadota > Alphaproteobacteria > Rhodobacterales > Rhodobacteraceae > JASMHC01. The sequence continues at coordinate 8,136 of JBELFK010000095.1, forward strand.
GAACACTTTGACCCCCTCGCCCAAAGCCGCTTGGAATGCGCTTTCCATCAGCGGGTAATGTGTACACCCGAGGATCGCCGCATCCGGCTTGGGCATCTTTCGCAGCAGAGCGTCCGAGTGGCTTTTGACCAAGGCCTCGGCCAGGATCATGTCGCCGTCTTCGATCGCATCCACCAAGCCGCCACAAGACTGCGCTTCGATATCAACGCCGATTGCGCGGAAGGCGAGTTCACGCTGAAACGCGCGACTAGCGACCGTCGCGGGCGTCGCAAACAGCGCGACCTGATTCACGTTGACCTCTCGCGGAGGGCTATTGTCGCCCCATTGGCGCTCGGTCAGTGCTTCGATCAGAGGAACGAAAACCCCCAGCGCACGTTTGCCTGGTGGCAACCAGCTTTCCTGCATCCGGCGCAGTGCGGCGGCACTGGCCGTGTTGCAGGCCAGAATGACAAGATCGCACCCAGCCTCCCACAAGCGTTCGGTGGCTTTGGTCGTCAGGTCAAAAACATCATCCGCATACCGAACCCCGTATGGCGCATGTGCGTTGTCACCCAGATAAACAAACGGAACGTCTGGCAAACGCTGAGAGACCGCGTTCAAAACAGTCAACCCACCGAGGCCCGAGTCAAATACACCTACTGCCATCTAGTTTTTGTAACGGTTTTCAAATTCATAACCGTTCTCCATGCTTTTCAGGGGTTTAGGCGACAAATTATAGGTGGATCGGCGCAAGAAATCCATCATTTCGCGCGCGTCGCCGCCACGTTGTTGCAATTGCTCTTGCGGGATAGGCTTGCCAATGACGATCCGCACCGGCGTGTCGACCCGTTTCTTGAATTCCTTGATGAACAATCCCAAACGCAGGGTTGAATGGAGGTGGCTTGCAATTTGGAACAACCGCGAGGTGTGGCCCTCAAAGTAGATCGGCACCACGGTCGCGTCAGACTTGGCCACCATACGTGCCGTAAAAATACGCCATTCTGGATCCATCGGTTGCGAAAACGGCTTGGACGCCGTCGACACAGTACCGCCGGGGAATACCCCGATGGCACCCCCGTCCCTGAGATAAGTCAACGCCTCTTTGCGGGTCTCAAGGTTCTGCTTCACCGCCCCGCGGGTGTCGTCAAAACTGATTGGCAGGATGATGCGGTTCAAATCCTCGGCCTTGTGAAACACGCTATTGGCAAGGATGCGAAAATCGCCGCGCACCATCGACAGGACATGCCCCATAATCAGCCCATCGAGGATCCCATAGGGATGATTGGCGATGACAATCAACGGCCCGTCTTTGGGAATTTCGTCGAGATTGCCGCCAATGACCTCAAGCGATAGGCCATAGCGCTCAACCAGAACCTGCCAAAAGTCGCGCCCTTTTCCGACGTCCTTTTCGTAGCCATGCGCCCGCTTAATCAGCGAAATCCGACCGGTCATGTTCTCAAGCACGCGGATCACCGCGCGGCCGCCTTTTGAGCTTGCCGAATGCGCATAACTTATATCGCGCGCAATTTCCCTTTGTGTCGGCATGTGATCGTCCCAGCTTTGAGACTCTCGATAATCGCTATCGAGGTCTGCTTCCAGCCCCAATACGCCGCAGTTCGTTTATTCGGCAGCATGCTGCATATGATCCTCGCGACCGCGGATCAAAGCCAGCAATACCTCGCGCCGTTTTTCGGCCTTTGCGGCGTTGTCCAACTTGACGGGACCAAACCCGCGAATGGTCGTTGGCAACAAGGCAAGTTCAAGGAATGCAGCCTTGGTGTGGTCGCTCACCAAAGGCAGCAGCAGATCAATGTCGCGTTCGTATTGAACGATCAGCGCTCGTTCCATCTTACGCTCTTCCGTTTTCCCAAAGGGATCAAACGCACTTCCACGCAGTATTTTGAACCGAGCAAGCAGCGACATCGCTCCTCCGAACCAAGCCTTAAACTCGCGTTTCATCGGCCGCCCATTCGGGCCGTCCTTTGACAGGATCGGGGGCGCAAGGTGGTACTTGAGCTTGAAGTCACCGTCGAATACGTCCTTTGCCTGAGCGCGTGTTTCACGATGCAGGCGTCCGACTTCGTATTCGTCCTTATAAGCCAGCACCTTGTGATAGCCCACGGCGAGTGCCTCGCGTATTTCGAGGTCATCGGATTTGTCGACGAATTTACGATACTTTCGCGCCAGTCTGCCGCTCTGGTATTTCTTGAGATGGTCCACCCTAAACGCGATCTTCTCATCTAATGTCTTGGGCAACTCAACGGTGCTATCGGTCAAATGCCCCTGTGCCTCGTCAGGATGCTCAACGGCCCAGCGCCCGATTTCAAAGGCTCTTAGGTTTCGCTCAACAGCGGTTCCGTTCAAACGTATGGCACTTTGCAGCGCCTCATAGCTTATGGGGATTAGCCCCTTCTGCCACGCCGCGCCGAACACCAGCATGTTTGAGAAAATACTGTCGCCCAACATGACGCGGCTCAGTTCGGTTGAATCAAAAAGCGTCACCCGCTCCTTCATCCGTGCCTGAAGCGCGAGTTCCAAACGGTCCGAGGGCACGCGGAATTCGGTGTCGCGGGTAAAGTCACCCGTCACAATATCATGCGCATTGACCACAGCACCCGTCCGTCCGAGAGACGTCAGCCCCAGAGTTTTTGCCCCCGCCGACACGACAAGGTCACCGCCGATAAGCGCATCACATTCGCCCGTCGCAACGCGGATCGCGCTGATATCGTCGGGCGAGTTGCCAATACGGCAATGCACCAAAACCGCACCACCCTTTTGGGCGAGACCGGCCATCTCCATCATACCTGCGCCCTTGCCATCCATTTGCGCGGCTTGCGCCAAAATAGCGCCGATCGTCACAACGCCGGTGCCGCCGACGCCGGTGATGACGATATTGTGGGTGCCATGGATTTCCGGTAGTTCAGGTTCCGGCATTTCCGGCAAGGTGAAGTCTTTGGGGTCTTCTTTACGAACGGTGGCCCCTTCAAGCGTCACAAAAGAGGGGCAGAACCCGCTGAGGCACGAGAAATCTTTGTTACACGCAGACTGGTCAATCGCGCGTTTGCGCCCAAGTTCGGTTTCGACTGGTGTGATGGCGACGCAGTTTGACTGAACGCCACAGTCCCCGCAGCCTTCGCAGATGTCCGTATTGATGAACACGCGTTTGTCGGGATCAGGGAACGTGCCACGCTTGCGGCGGCGACGTTTTTCAGCAGCACAGGTTTGAATATAGAGGATCGCTGTCACGCCTTGCACGCTCTGCAATCTCTCTTGCACAGCGTTCAGTTGGGCGCGTGGCACCATCTCGATGCCATTTGGAAAGGCTTTCGCGTCGATGTCCTCTTTGTCGTCATAGACAACGACAAGTTCCTTGACCCCAACGG
>JBELFK010000096.1:0-11481 GCA_042092935.1 Paracoccaceae bacterium
CAATCCAACGGTGCTTCCCCTTCTGCATCTCCGTGCTAGCATGTCTGCATCAAAGTACAGGAGGACGCTATGAAAATCATATGGCTCGGCCACGGATCGTTTCGCATCGAAATTGAGGATCAGGTGCTTTTGATCGACCCCTGGCTTGCCGACAATCCGATGCTGGCCGAGGATCAATACGACCCTGCGGTGACCGGCGGCACGTTTCTTTTGCTTACCCACGGCCATGGCGACCACGCGTCCGATGCGCTTCAGCTTTCGGCGCGCCTCAACATCCCTATCGTCGGCCAATACGACCTGATGAGCTATTGGTCCGAGGCCAAAGGCGCCAAAACAATCGGCTTCAACAAAGGCGGCACGGTTTTGCTTGGCAGCGTAAAGGTGACGATGGTCAACGCCACGCATTCTTCAAGTTTTGGCACCAAGGACGGCCCAGTCTGGGCGGGCACCGAGGCCGGTTACATGATCGAAGGCGAGGGTCATACGATCTACCTGTCGGGCGACACCGACGTCATGGCGGATATGAAAGTCTTCAACGATCTGCATCACCCCGACATTGGCATTCTCTGCGCGGGCGGGCATTTCACCATGGACATGCGCCGCGCGTCCTACGCTGCGAAAGAGTTCTTCGACTTCAAGACGCTCATTCCCTGCCACTACAAGACTTTCCCGATCCTCGAGCAATCGGCGCAGGCGATGATCGACGCGCTGCCCGACGTCAATGTGATTGAACCTGTCGTCATGCATGCCATCGAGTTTTAGAGAATGGGGGCGCTGCCCCCGTCCCTTCGGGACTCCCCCGAGGTATTTTGGGCAAGATAAAGCTGAACTGACTTTTTCTTTGTCCAAATACTCAAAAATATCCCGCGTTTACGCCCAGTCCTGAAGGCGGGCCACGTAACGCGCCAGCGTGTCTATCTCGAGATTGATCGCATCACCGACCTTGGCGGTTCCCCACGTGGTGACCGATTTGGTGTGCGGGATGATGTTGACGCCAAAGTCGCAGCCGTTGACCTCGTTTACAGTCAGCGAGGTGCCATTCAGCGCGACCGAGCCTTTGGGCGCGATGAACCTCGCCAGCGTTTCCGGGGCGCGAAAGATGAAGCGGGTGCTGTCGCCTTCGTCGCGCATGTCAATGATGTCGGCCACGCCGTCCACATGTCCTGAAACGATATGGCCGCCCAGTTCATCGCCCACTTTGAGTGCGCGTTCGAGGTTCAGGCGTTTGCCCTTGGTCCACATGCTGCGACCGATGTTGGTTTTTGAGACGGACTCGGCGCTGATCTCGACGTCGTACCAATCCGCCCCGATCGCAATCACCGTCAGGCAAATCCCGTCGTGTGCAATTGACGCGCCGATATCGATGCCTGCGGTAGCGTAACCGGTCCGAATGCGCGCCTTGAGATCGCCGCGCTGCTGCGTGCTGATGACTTCGCCCAAATCGGTGATGATGCCGGTAAACATGCCGCTCTCCCTGTTTCAAAACAGGGGTACGCCAAGGGGGGGCATGACGCAATAACCCTCACGCACCGTTTTTTGTCTTATTATTGGCAAATTCTGGCGCTAAGGTATCTGCAACGAAAAAAGAAGCCGTAAGCAGTGACCGAACACAAACCGAGACATTTCCTGTTTTTGCAGGGGCCGCATGGGCCATTCCTGAACCGGCTTGGCAAAATGCTGAGACGCGCAGGTGCTAATGTAACGCGGGTCGGCTTTAATGCGGGCGACCGGTTTTTCTGGCGCGACAAAGCATCGTATATTGGCTTCACGCAATCGCTGAACGCTTGGCCCGAGGCGCTGGCAGACATTCTTGCGACACGTGGCATCACCGACATTGTTCTCTATGGCGACACCCGCCCGATCCACGCCGAGGCTGTGCGCCAGGCAACCGCGCTCGGGCTTCGGGTGCATGTGCTTGAGGAAGGTTATCTGCGCCCCTATTGGGCCACCTATGAGCGAGGCGGTTCAAACGGGCATTCGCGGCTGACCGAGATGAGCATAGATGAAATGCGCGCCGCTTTGGAGATGAGCGATCCTGACGCGCCGATCCCGTCGGGCAGTCATTGGGGCGAGATGCGCCAGCATATTTTTTATGGCGCGCTTTATCATTGGTTCGTCATGTTCGCGAACCGCGCTTATCGCGACGTCCAGCGCCATCGCGAACTGCCGGTTGCGACCGAGTTACGTCTTTATCTTGGGCGTCTCGTCTTTATGCCGGTGCACGCGATTGATCGGATCCTGGCGACCTGGCGTATTCGCTTTGGCGGCTATCCCTATCACCTCGCGTTGCTTCAGCTTGAGCATGACGAGAGCTTTCGCAAGCATTCCCCCTTCGAGCGCATGGAAGAGTTTTTGCAGCTTGTGATTGACGGATTTGCCGAGGGCGCGCCGGCGCACCATCATCTTGTAATCAAGGCCCATCCGCTTGAGACCGGTCGCAGGCCCCTGCGCAAAATGGTTCTTGAAATGGCGGCGCAGAAAGGGTTGACCGACCGGGTTCACTACGTGCGCGGTGGCAAGCTGGCGAAAACATTGAACGACGCGCGCAGCGCCGTGACGATCAATTCGACTTCGGGACAACAGGTTTTGTGGCGCGGCATTCCGTTAAAAGCCTTTGGCGCGTCGGTCTATGACAAGCCTGAATTGGTTTCGCACCAGCCGTTGAAAGATTTTTTCGCCAGTCCAAAACGCCCCGATATGCGGGCCTATAAGGACTATCGGCGGTTCCTTCTAGAGACCAGCCAAATCCCGGGAGGCTTCTATTCCACGCGCGGGCGACGTCAACTATTACGGCATTTGACGGACATGCTTTTGTCCAGCGAAGACCCCTATGATGCGCTGAAATCGGGGCATTCCGCACCGCGCCGACAGCTCAAAGTAGTGTCCTGAAGCCACAGGTATAGCCGGTCGCGTACTTAATCCTCTCTTTTTAATACGGATTCCGCTAATTTAATCCAAAAAATAAGATCATAATATAGGTCGAGGAGACCAGAGCAGTGAAACCATTTTTGTCTCGCCTTGGTAAAGGTGCCCTAATATTGGCCGCTAGCGGCCTTGTCGCGTCTTGTGGCCTTCCGCGCCCAGGTCCAAATAAACAGGAAATTTTCGCAGGTTCCGTGCAACGCGACGGAGACGCTTTTATCGTCGCCGTCAATGATCGCGTAACACAGGCGACCTCGGTTGTGCCCGCGCTTGGCTTCTCGGATGCATTCCTGAAAGCGGCCCGCGTTGGGTCCGACACGATCCAGCCCGGTGACACGCTGGGATTGACGATCTGGGAAAACGTTGAAGACGGCTTGCTGGCGACAGCAGGCGCAAGCTCGACGGTTCTCGAAGAAGTTCAGGTCGATGGATCGGGCTTCATTTTTGTTCCTTACGCCGGTCGCATCAAAGCCTCTGGTTCCACGCCCGAAAAAATTCGCGGTGTGATCGTGGACAAGTTGAAAGACCAAACCCCTGACCCACAGGTTCAGGTGCGTCGTCTTGCCGGTAACGGTGCCACGGTGGCCCTTGCAGGGGCTGTCGGTGGACAGGGTGTCTACCCGATTGAACGTCCAACCCGCACGCTGGCGGCGATGCTGGCAAGTGCTGGCGGCGTGACCATCGAACCCGAAATCGCACAAGTGACTGTCATTCGTGGCAATGCGCGCGGGAAAATCTGGTTGAAAGACCTGTTTGATTACCCCGAGCTTGATATTGCCCTGCGTGGTGGCGACAAGATCCTTGTCGAAGAAGACACACGCACCTTTACGGCGTTGGGTGCAACTGGTGCTCAGGACAGAATATCGTTTGAAACCCAGTCGCTTTCCGCGCTGGAAGCCATCGCGACCGTGGGTGGTTTGACGGCGACCGCGGCTGATCCGACGGGTGTGTTCGTGTTGCGCAATGAACCGGCGGCAATTGCTGGCAGTGTTCTGTCGCGCAACGATCTGACCGGTGCGCAGCGCATGGTCTATGTTCTCGACCTGACGCAACCAAATGGGTTGTTCTCGGCGCGTGACTTTGTCATCCGTGACGGCGATACGCTGTATGTCACCGAAGCTCCATCCGTCCAGTGGGATCGCACGATTGCCGCTCTGACCGGATCGCTTGGTGCCGCAACCGCCATCGAAGGTCTGACAACTGCCCTGACAGGCGGCTAACGCGATTGGCCCGCGTGGCTGATCCCGCACATGATACCAACGCCGGGGAAGATTTTCCCCGGCGTCTTTTCGTTTACAATGGCGGTTTTTTAACGTCCCGCCGGATCAAACGCATTCTTCATCTCTCGGGTTATGATGTTCGATTGGGAAAACCGTCCGACGGTGACCTGATCGGTGTTTGGGGCAAATCGCCAACCTCGCCGCGGGGCGAGGCTGTGTCCGACAAAACCGGCCATCCCATTCTTCGGGTCGAAGACGCCTTTCTGCGCTCGCTTTTTCCGGGTCGCGACGGAGAGCCGCCAGTTGGATTGCTGCTCGATCAGCGGGGGGTTCATTTTGACGCCTCGCAACCGTCTGATCTTGAGACCCTGCTGGCAAACCATCCGTTTGATGACACGCCCCTGCTTGATCGCGCCCGTGAGGGCATTGCCCGCCTTCAAAGTGAGGAACTATCGAAATACACCGCCCATGACCCTGATTTAACGGCCCCAGAGCCGGGCTATGTTCTGGTGATCGACCAGACGCGCGGCGATGCCTCGATCCGCTACGGTGGTGCAAATGACGCCAGCTTCCAAGAGATGCTCTACTATGCGCAAACCGAGCATCCCAAGGCGCAAATTCTGATAAAGACCCATCCAGAGACGATGCAGGGGCATCGGCAGGGGCATTTCTCGGACGATCAGCAAACCGACAGGATCAGGATTTGTGATACCCAAATCAGCCCCTGGAAACTGCTTGAGGGCGCGATTGCGGTCTATGTCGTCTCGTCCCAATTGGGGTTCGAAGCGATCTTGTCGGGTCACAAGCCGGTGGTCTTTGGGCAACCCTTCTATGCCGGTTGGGGCCTGACCGATGATCGCAACCCGATCCAGCGCCGCCAGCGCAGCCTGACCCGCGTTCAACTGTTTGCAGGGGCGATACTGCTCTATCCGAAATGGTATGATCCCTGTCTGGATCGACTGTGCGATTTCGAAACCACGTTGAACCAGCTTTCGGCGCAAACCCGAGCCTGGCGCGAGGATCGCAAAGGCTGGCAGGCCGAAAACGTCCGACTGTGGAAGCGCGGGCATTTTCAGCGGTTCTTCGGCTCGGTCACGCCAGTCAAATTTGAGGGCACAGGCGGTCGCACGTTGCATTGGGGGCGAACCGAGGACACCTCGGCGACTGTCGTTGAAGACGGCTTCCTGCGGTCGCGGGGTCTTGGGGCCGAGTTGGTGCCACCCATGTCTTTGGTGCTGGACGACCTTGGGATCTATTTCGATCCGACCCGCCCCAGCCGGATGGAACACCATATCGCCAAGGCCGAAAACCTGAGACCCGCTCAGGTGCTTCGGGCCGCGCGGTTGATCGGGGCGCTGACAAACGCGGGCCTGAGCAAATACAATTTGTCCGGTGAACTGCCAGACTTACCCACCGGCCACCGCATCCTTGTGCCGGGTCAGGTCGAGGACGATGCCTCGGTCGTTTATGGCTGTTCGCGGGTGAAAACCAACCTTGAACTTTTGCAACAAACCCGCGCCGCGAACCCCGATGCGGTCGTGATTTTCAAACCCCATCCGGATGTTGCGAAGGGGCTTCGCGCCGGTCACGTTGCGCCTGACGAGGCCTTGAACCACGCCGACGTGATCGCTGCTGACGCAGATATTCACCAGCTTCTTTGCGCGGTGGATGAGGTCTGGACGATGACGTCGCTGACGGGGTTTGAGGCGTTGTTGCGCGGCGTTAAGGTCACCTGCCTTGGAGCGCCGTTTTATGCGGGATGGGGGCTGACGCGCGATCTCGGGAAAATGCCCGCACGGCGTCAGGCAAAGCCGACCCTTGAAGGGTTGGTGCATGCGGCACTGATCGACTATCCGCGCTACCGCGACCCGATCAGCGGGCTGCCCTGCGCGGTTGAGACCGTTGTCGAGAGATTGGCCAATGGCGAGGACGCAAAGACCGGCTTGGGCCTGCGTCTGTTGGCAAAGCTACAGGGGCATTTGGCAAGTCAGTCGTGGCTCTGGCGTTAGTCACGCTGCCATTTGGTCATGGTGTCATTGCCGACGGCACGTGTTTCTACCAGTTTGAACCTTGGGGCCTCGGACAGTCGATAGATGCCAAGGCCACCGATCGAGGGCTGCCCTTCGGACCCAAGCACCATTCCGGCGCTAAAGCCGATCAGGTGATCCACAAGGTCGCTCTGTAACAGGGATGCCGCCAATGCGCCGCCGCCTTCGCAAAAGACGCGGGTGATGCCTCGGGCGCCCAGGGCGGCAAGTGCGGCGGTCGGATCAATGTGCTGCCCCGACACGTGGCATTCGATCAGCACCGCACCGAGCTGTTCCCACACGCGGCGCAATTCGACCGGCGCGTCGGGGCCGTGGCAAATCCAGACCGGTGTCTCGGTCGCAGTCGTCGCAAGGGTGCCAGTCAACGGGATGTCCAGCTTGCGCGAAATCACCACGCGGACGGGTTGGCGAACATGGCCCATGCCGCGTACCGTCAGGCTGGGGTCGTCGGCCCGAGCGGTACCGCCACCGACCATCACGGCGTCATGACCGGCCCGCAGCCCATGTACCAGACGGCGCGACTGAGGGCCGGTGATCCACTGGCTTTCGCCGCTGGCCGTGGCAATCCGACCGTCAAAGCTGTTGGCGAGTTTAAGGGTTACGAATGGCCGCCCTTGGGTGACGCGCTTGAAGAAGCCCGCGTGTGCAGCCTCGGCCTTTTGCTGCAATACGCCCGTCGTTACCTCAACCCCAGCGGCACGCAGAACAGCGATGCCCTGCCCGTTCACCTGCGGGTTCGGATCCTGCGCACCGATCACCACGCGGGCAAGTTCAGCCTTGACCAAGGCCGTCGCGCAGGGTGGCGTTCGGCCATGATGCGCACAGGGTTCCAGCGACACATAGGCCGTCGCGCCCTTGGCAAGACGACCTGCTTGTTTCAGCGCTTGGGTTTCAGCGTGGGGGGCACCGCCATCGGCCGTTCTGCCGCGCCCGACCACGCGTCCATTCTGGACGATAACACAGCCCACCGACGGGTTTGGCCAGCATTTGCCCAAACCCCGTTTCCCCAGCGAGATCGCCAGGGCCATATAGCGTGTGTCTTGGGGCGTCACTCTTCCGGTGCAGCGCCGGGGCGCAGTTCTGAGACGAACTTGTCAAAGTCATCCGCAGCTTGGAAATTTTTGTGGACGCTGGCAAATCGCACATAGGCCACGGTATCGATGCGGGCCAGAGACTCCATCACGATCTCACCGATGGTGTTTGACTGGATGTCGGTCTCGCCCATGCTTTCCAGACGTCGCACGATGCCGCTTATCATCTGATCGATACGCTCAGGCTCGACGGGGCGTTTCTGCATCGAAATGCGGATCGAACGCTCAAGTTTGTCGCGGTCGAAATCTTCGCGTCGGCCATTGGTTTTCACCACGACCAGATCGCGCAATTGCACGCGTTCATAGGTCGTAAACCGTCCGCCACAAGCCGGACAAAACCGGCGGCGTCGGATGGCGACGTGATCTTCAGCCGGACGGCTGTCTTTGACCTGAGTATCGATATTTCCGCAAAACGGGCAGCGCATATGCCGTGTCCCTTCTAACTTTTTCGCCTCATGTGGGTCTATGCCCACTTATCCACAGCCACTATAGGTCAGCCTCAAGGATTTGGGTAGAGGGAAATCAAAGCCGCTACATAGGGTCTCAGTCCGCCGCTGGAACCTCGAGCGTTTCGATATGCGACGACGCATGGAGCGTGCGGTGCACGGGACATTTGTCGGCAATCGCCATCAGCGAGGCGCGCTGTTCATCGGTCAGGGTTCCGTAAAGACGTATCTCGCGCCGGAAGACATCGACCTTCTCTGGGCTGGTGCTCTCAAGCGCTTCGACGTGGCGTTTGTCGTGCAGGACATCGACCGAGATATGATCCAGCGGGATCTTTTTGCGCCGCGCGTACATGCGCACCGTCATCGTGGTGCAGGCACCCAGTCCGGCGGCGACGTATTGATAGGGTGTCGGGCCCAGATCGGTGCCGCCAAAACTGGTCGGCTCGTCCGCAAGGTAGAGATGCTTGCCAGCGATATCGACATCTTGCAGGAAGCCCGCCGGATCGGCCTCTGAGACTTTCACAACGCCGTCCGGCGCGCCTGCGACCTTGGGCGGCGACGTCAGGTCGAGATAGCGCGAAACCCATGTCTGAATGGTGTCGGCCACGTATTCGGCATCTTCGGTGCGCGAAATCAGGTGGTCGGCATCATCCAGCGTCACAAAGGACTTTGGGTGTTTGGCAGCGATAAAAATTTCGGCGGCATTGTCGATCCCGACGGTCGCATCCAAGGGCGCGTGCAACACCAAAAGCGCTTTGCGAAGATTACGCACCGCGTCGAGCATTTCCTGGCCTTCGATGTCCTCAAGGAATTGGCGGTTGATGCGAAAACGCCGCCCCGCCAAATCCACCTCGGCTTCGCCCTTTTCGCGGATGGCGTCCAACTGGCCGCCAAAGTTGTGCGCCACATGGGCCGGATCGAAGGGTGCGCCGATGGTGACCACGGCTTTGGCCGACGGGATTTTTGACGCCGCCTTTAGCACCGCCGCCCCACCGAGCGAGTGACCGATGACCAACTGCGGGCCCCCATAGCGCGCGGCGAGATAATCCGCAGCGTGTACGAGATCGGCAACATTCGTGGTGAAGTTGGTATTGGCAAATTCGCCGTCCGAATGGCCCAATCCGGTGAAGTCAAAGCGCAAGACAGCGATCCCGTCCGCTGCCAGCCGCGCCGAAATGCGACGGGCGGCGGGGATGTCTTTTGAGCAGGTGAAGCAATGGGCAAACAGCGCTGTTGCACGGATCGCCCCCTCGGGCAGATCAAGCCGCGCCGCCAGCGTGCCCGCGTGGCCTTGAAATTCGACCTTTTGGCTTTTCATACCCTTGCTCCTTAGTGGCTTGGAGCGACGGTGGCCTGAATGCCGCGCAACAACAAGCCGCTGTAACCGGTTATCGCGCAGCTGTTACCGTGTGATATGCGCCGCGATTTGGCGCTGATGGGGCGCGTCGCGATGCTCAAACAGGTAGATGCCCTGCCACGTGCCAAGCGCCAGCCGCCCTTTGGTGATCGGGATCGACAGGCTGACAGGCATCATGGCGGCCTTGATATGGGCTGGCATGTCGTCGGGGCCTTCATAGGTGTGGGTGAGATAAGCCATGCTGGGATCCGTCGTTGGCGGCACCAGCTTGCGGAAGAAATTCAACAGGTCGGTTTGCACTTCGGGATCAGCGTTCTCTTGAACCAACAGTCTGGCCGAGGTGTGGCGGACGAACAGCGTCAGCAAACCGCTGCCCTGAGCCCACGCGGCGACATCGCGGGTGAATTCATAAAGCCCCTGCCCGCGGGTTTGGATTGTGAACACCGTCTGCACGGCTCTATCTGTGTTGATCGATCAGAAGGACGTTGCCGTCCGGGTCTTTCAGCATGACGCTCGCCGGACCGGTTGTGGTCTCATCAGCCTCGGCATCCAGCGCGACACCTTCGCTTTTGAGGTGCTTTTGAATGTCGCGGATGTCTGTGAACGTATCCAAGGGTTGGGCGGATTGGTCCCAGCCCGGGTTGAACGTCATGATGTTGTCTTCAAACATGCCCTGAAACAGGCCGATAACTGTGTCTCCGTTCTTCATAATCAGCCAGTTTTGATCGGGAACACCGCCCATATCGTCAAAGCCAAGTTTTTGATAAAACGCCCGACTGACCGCTAGGTCTTTCACCGCGAGAGAGATTGAAAAAGCCCCGAGTTTCATTCGCTTACTCCTATGAAATACCGACGCGCAAACGTCGCAACCTTCCGCAGACTAGCAGGCTTTCCCCGAGAATCACTTTTTATCGCTGATGCTCCAGGTCATTTCTTCGCGATCCCATGTCTGGCCGTTCGCCACTTTGGCGTCAAAGAGCGGCAGCGGGTAGCCCGTTTCAATGCTGCCAGCATCACAGGTCAAAAGCGCAAGCGTCTGATCCTTGTGCGAGACCCGAAGATCGGCCTCAAGCCCGCCGTCCTCGGACAGGCGATCAATGCCGTAGCGCAGCTCATAGGCGTAGTCGCCATTTTCAAAGGTAAAGCCCTCGGTGATCCAGCGGCCGAACCCATGCCACGGGTCCATATCGACCGCCAAAACACTCTGCACCATCTGCAATTCAGCCGTGCCGCCCGTCGGCCCGAAACTGTAGGTGGCTTGATCGCCGTCCAAACAGGTGCTCACCGTTTTTGCGCCGTTTTGAAAGGTGCAATTCAGCAGCGGTTCAGTGCCATCCGGGCATGCCGCCGCTGCCAAGGTGGGCACAGTCAACGCGACGATTGCGGCTAAGTGGGGTTTCATGACGCTTCTCCGATGGCGCGCAGTCGATACCAAGGCGTGCTCAGCGTCAAGCCGCAGATGCACCAGCGCCCCGCAAGGGCAATATGCCCAGCAGGGTTTCTGGCTGCGGTCTTGGATAAAGTGGCGGGCCCGCCGTTCAAGGTTTTCCGGCCATTGTCAGAGGAAATCCCCTGCACCAGTCGATATCTGCGGTGGTCTGGCTGATCTCAGGCATCCGAGCTTTCGCTAGCCGTCGATCAATGGAACCATGTGTTGTGCACGGGAAGGGTTTTACGCGTTGAAGCGTTAAGAGTGGGTTTGACCACCGCCCGTTGCCTGCGCGAACATACGTTCGCCCATCTGATCGATCACTTGCTTGGCCTTTGAAACCGACGCCTCGTTCGCAGCATCTGACGAGCCATAGGTGTCGGCGCGGATCATGTCGTGCGTTTTGCCGTCTTTTTCGATCTTGGCAGCAATGCGAAAGCCGTGCGCTTCTTTGACCGGCGTCGGCGTGATCTGGTATCCGTTGTAGTCCTCGGACGCAGCCTGCGTCGGGGAGCTGCCGCCAAACAATTTTGAGAAGATGGACATGCGGGGTCTCCTGCGTTTTGGACGGAGGTTAGCACGGCGCGGTGGGGGTGTGTAGGGGGCGCGAGCGCAAGCTATGGCCACTTCCCGTCCCGGACCCGATCCGGGACCTCATGGCTGTTTTTACACCTGCTGTTAACACCTCAATCCTATCAACGGCCTGTGCAACATTTCGTCTATATGCTTGCATCGCGCCCGCGCGGTGCCCTCTACGTAGGTCGAACGCGCGATCTTCGCCAACGACTAATCGCCCATCAGAGGGGACTGTCTGTTCATACGCGTAAGTATAATATTCGCACTTTGGTGTGGTTCGAACTTTTGGATGATTTCGAAACCTCGCTTCGACGTGAACGATCGCTCAAACGTTGGCGGCGCAGTTGGAAAGACGCGCTGGTCGAAGAAACAAACCCCGATTGGCGGGATGT
>JBELFK010000097.1:0-11479 GCA_042092935.1 Paracoccaceae bacterium
CCCAATGTACTGAGGCTGCGAAATTAGCGGCGTCGGATTACACAATCCGGCGCCGTTTTTCTTTTGGAAAACAAAAAGGGCGACACGAATGCCGCCCTTTAAGTTCATAAAAACAAAGGCTTAACCCTGAGCTGCTTTCGCAACCTCTGCGGCAAAATCTTCTTCTTTTTTCTCGATGCCTTCACCGACTTCCAAGCGAACGTAGCCGCTGATGGTGACGCCAGCTTCTTTCGCAGCGGCGGCGACTGTCAGGTCTGGGTTGATGACAAATGCCTGACCGGTCAGCGTTACTTCGGCCAAGAATTTTTTCATCCGGCCGACGATCATCTTTTCGATGACCTGTTCTGGCTTGCCGGATTCACGTGCGATGTCGATCTGAACTTGACGCTCTTTCTCAACGATCGCGGGATCGAGTGAATCCTCGTTCAATGCCTGCGGGTTCGCAGCCGCAATGTGCATTGCAACCTGCTTGCCGAACTCTTCATTGTCGCCGTCAAGCGCGACCAGAACACCGATCTTGCCCATGCCATCGGTGACCGAGTTGTGCACGTAAGACACGACCGTCTGGCCTTCAGCTACGGCCATGCGGCGCACTGACATGTTCTCGCCAATCGTCGCAACTTTGTCCGTCACAACTTCTGCGACGGTCTTGCCGCCAAGGTCTGCTGCGTTCAACGCGTCAACGTCCGAAACACCAAGTGCCACGTTTGCAATGCCTGCAACCATTTCCTGGAATTCTGAGTTCTTGCCGACGAAATCGGTTTCAGAGTTCACTTCAACGGCAACGCCTTTGCCGCCTTCGACTTTGACAGCCACAAGACCTTCGGCCGCGGTGCGACCAGACTTCTTAGCGGCTTTCGCGAGACCCTTGGTGCGCAGCCAATCAACCGCTGCTTCCATGTCGCCGTCTGTTTCTGTCAACGCTTTCTTTGCGTCCATCATACCTGCGCCGGTGCTGTCGCGCAGTTCTTTTACCATTTTTGCTGTGACCGCCATCTGGGATCTCCTTGGTCTTAAGAATAACTTCTGGCTGCGGATCAGCTCCGCAGCCATTTCAACGTGTTAGATGCGCTTAGGCTTCAGCAGTTTCTGCGACCGCTTCTTCAACTGGGGCCTCTTCCATCGCGCCAAGATCAACGCCCGCGGCGCCCATCTGAGCGGTCATGCCGTCAAGAGCGGCGCGGCTGACGAGATCGCAGTAAAGCGCGATTGCGCGTGCAGCGTCGTCGTTGCCTGGGATGATGTAGTCGATGCCATCAGGCGAGCAGTTGGTGTCAACAACAGCAACGACCGGAATGCCCAGCTTGTTTGCTTCTGCGATGGCCAATGCCTCTTTGCGCACGTCGATCACGAACAGCAGGTCAGGAACGCCGCCCATTTCGCGGATACCGCCCAAAGACGCTTGCAGTTTGCCCTGCTCACGCTCCATGCCAAGACGCTCTTTCTTGGTGAGCCCTTCGCCGCCGGTTTCGGTTTTCTCGTCAATTGACTTCAGACGCTGGATCGACTGCGAAACAGTTTTCCAGTTGGTCAGCGTGCCACCGAGCCATCGGTGGTTCATGTAATACTGCGCGCAACGCTCGGCTGCGTCGGCAACGGGGGCAGCGGCCTGACGCTTGGTGCCAACAAACAGAACGCGGCCGCCCTTGGCGACTGTGTCACGGACAACTGTCAGCGCTTGGTCCAACATTGGGACAGTCTGCGTCAGATCCATGATGTGAATGCCGTTGCGCTGACCATAGATGTATGGACCCATGCGCGGGTTCCAGCGTTGTGTCTGGTGGCCGAAGTGTACGCCAGCTTCCAATAGCTGACGAAGAGTGAACTCAGGAAGAGCCATATCGTAGTTCCTTTCCGGTTTAGCCTCAGCGGGGTATCAGAGCGATTGCTCCAACCGGAGGACGTTTGAGGATTTCTCCCTCAAAGGCCCAAAACCCGCCTGCGGTATGAATAGCGCGCGTTTATTGGGCTTTCGTGCCCTTGGCAAGTGCCTTGATTGAGAAAAAGACAGATGACCCAAGAAATTTGGCTCTGCCCGACCCTGCGGCGTCAAAAATTTTTTGGCCTGGTTCGAAATCCCTCGGTCGCATTAACCTTTCGTTCATAAACTGACGTAAAGCTACGCATCAAACAATTATGCAAGAAGCTGAAAAAGGATGAAGAGTGTCAAAGTGTTGAACGCACTTAAAACGGCTTGAAAAACGTTGCAATCATGGCGGAATGGGCCTTCAAATGGCAATTGCGACGCGCCCGATTAATGCCCCACAAGAAGGAATGACAAATTGCGAGACATGACGGATCACGACGACCCAATTTCTGATCCCAAAAACGTACTTCTCATCGAAGTCGCATTGGATCGCGATTGCATTAACGCTCACGACAATTTTCATCGCGCCGAAAAATTTGCGGAGTTGACGGCGGACGACTTCACCAGATTTGCACCAAATGTCGTGATTTGCCCTCTGTTCAAACCACGTTTTGACGCGATTGACGTTGGCACGATAATGCTCAGGCAAACGCCGCGTGCACTGCTGCTGGTCGATTGCCCGGCCCTGCCCCGACCACGCATGGTTTTGAACGAGATCACAAAAGCCTGCCCGGGCTTGCGCATCGACCTTTTTGACCGCGCCAAGTGGATAAACCCAAGACTGATCGTCGCTTAGAGCGGCCGAAGATGATCGCGAAACCGCCGCATATTTTCTTGATAGTGCAGCGCTGACTGTCTGAGGCTTTCAATCCCAGCCTCGTCCAATTGTCGCACAATCTTTCCCGGCGCACCCATCACAAGGCTTCCATCGGGAATAACCTTGTTTTCAGTCACCAAGGCATTTGCGCCGATCAGGCAGTTCTTGCCAATCTTTGCACCATTTAGAACGGTCGCCCCCATCCCGATTAGGGAATTGTCGCCAATTGTGCAGCCGTGGAGCATCGCTTTGTGCCCAATTGTGCAGCCTTTTCCGATGGTTAGCGGGTAACCTTTGTCGGTGTGCATAATCGTGTTTTCCTGCACATTTGTTCCCTCACCGATCACAATCGGCTCGTTGTCTCCGCGCAATGTGCTGCCAAACCAGACCGAGGTCGCCGTCCCGAGGATGATCTGTCCAATCACATTGGCATCCGGCGCAATCCAGAAATCATCCCCATCTGGCAATTTCGGGGCCATCGATCCCAAGGCATATAGCGTCATTTTCTTTCCTCAAACTCAGCGTTTAACCCACGGACATGGTTGACTAAATCCGGTTGGCGCTGTCGCTTCAACCGTTCGGCCATCAGGATTGCTTGCAGGTCTGTCCATGTTTTTTCGAGATCATCATTCACCAAGACGTAATCATACTCTGCGTAGTGACTGATCTCATCGCGCGATTTGGCCATCCGGTCTTCAATGACTTCGGGGCTGTCTTGTCCGCGCGCATTCAAGCGGCGTTCCAATTCAGCGATTGAGGGCGGAAGAATAAAGATACTGACAACCGCATCCTTTAACGCCGACCCCGCAACTTGCTGTCCACCTTGCCAGTCGATGTCGAACAAGACATCGCGCCCGCTGTCGACGGCACCTTGAACCGGCGCTAATGGGCTGCCGTAGTAATTGCCGAAAACCTCTGCGTGTTCCAGCATACCGCCAGATTCAATTAACGCCTCAAACTCTTGTTTTGAATGGAAAAAATACTCAACACCATGGGTTTCACCCGCGCGTGGCTTACGTGTCGTTGCTGATACGGAAAACCGCAAATCAGGGTCCCACGCCATTAAACGCTTGGCCAAGGTCGATTTTCCGGCCCCGGACGGAGACGACAAAATGATTAACAATCCACGCCTGCTGCCCGACATCGCTCACTCCACGTTTTGAACTTGCTCGCGCATCTGATCGATCACAGCCTTGAGTTCAAGTCCAATTCCCGTCAAATCCTTATGCTGCGACTTTGCGCATAGCGTATTTGCCTCGCGGTTAAACTCCTGGGTAAGAAAATCAAACTTTCGGCCGATTTTTTCGCCCTCTTTCAACAGCTTACGCGCCGCTACCACATGGGCTTTCAGCCTGTCGATTTCTTCCATGACGTCCGTCTTGACGGCGACAAAGGCTATTTCCTGCTGAACGCGCTGCTGATCCAGTCCGTCGGTATTTTCCATAATCCTCTGAAGCGCCCCAGTGTAGGACGCATCGAGATCCGCGCGCCTCTGCGCCAAAACCCCCGAAGCGCTTTGCACAAGGTCATCAACCTGATCGATCTGTTCGCCGAGAATGCCTTCAAGCGCCGTGCCTTCCTGATTTCGCATCTTCACGAAATCCGCCAGCACCGGCTGAAAATCTTTGAGTAGCAACTTCTTAAGCGCGCTCGTGTCCTGATCGTCCGCCGATTGATCCAACACGCCGCGCACATTCAACACATCCGCCGCTGACGCGGGCTTCAGGCTCAGCCCCTTGTTCATCGCCGCAGCCTCAACCTCGGCCATGGCCTTGAGCGTTGCCTCAAGAACGATGGGGTTCACTGCAATGGCCGAGGTCGCCTGATCGCGTGTCACCCTTAATGCCAAGGACACGGAGCCACGATTGATTGCCTTGGTAATCATCGGTTTCAGATCAGCCTCAAGCCCGGTAATCCAGTCCGGCACCCGCATTCTGACATCCAGACCCTTGGAATTGACGCTTCGAATGTCCCAAATCCATTGAAACGCGCCATCAGACCCTTGTCCGGACGCAAAACCTGTCATCGACTGAACCATTGAATGCCTTTCCCTTGCGTTTGTGCAGGTAAGCGATTTTGCAGCCGGTCTTCAAGCCTCGCCCGAATTTGTCAGCATCCGAGTTAACCATGACTTACGGAATTTGTGTCAATTTTCATAGGATTAGGGAAATTAAGGAACTGTTAGGAATTCTAAAGACAATATGAACGAAAACGTCGCTCGAGCAGAATTGGTAGACATATGTTGGTGATAGAGGGCAGCCGTCGAATGAGAACTCCCGGTATAATCAGGCAAGTTGAAGCGTATTGGGAAGGATTGCGACCCTACGGAGATTTACCCCAGCGCGAACAGATTGACCCACGTGGTTTGGACAGCGCGTTGGATTTCGCTTTTCTTCTTGAACGATCGCACACTGGTGAACCGGTGTTCAAACTGGGCGGAGAGCGTCTTGGTGACATTCTGGGCATCCCGCTTGAACGGGTCCCCATGGTCGCATTGTTTTCGCAAAGCCTCCAACCAGCGGTGAATAGCGCCGTAACCTCGGTCCTAAATGAACCAAGTCTGCTTCGGGCTGAATTGACATCTGAACGCGGCGTCATGCGTCCCGAGGTGGACGCGCATCTGTTGCTTCTGCCGCTCAAAGACGGTGCAGGCCATATCTCGCAAGCGCTCGGGGTTTTGCATTTTGACGACGCAATTGGGCGCTCGCCAAGACAATTCACGCGTTTCTCGCACAACCTGACACGGCTGGTTTTGTCCGCTGCATCCGCGCCCCAAATCCCGACACCGCAACCCTTGGGAATGGCCGAACAGATGTCCGAGTTTGTCTATGAAAATGGGCGCCCCGACACTTCAGGACGCCCAAAACTTAAGGTCATAAAAGGCGGATTACCCTAACCGAAAGCATCCGACCTTTTACCTCAGACAGGGGAAAGGCCGGACGCCTTAGCTGGCTTTTGCCGCCGCAACCTCGGGTTTGCGTCGCTCAGAAAGCTCCTCGGCAACAAGGAAGGCAAGCTCAAGGGCCTGCGATGCGTTCAAACGTGGGTCGCAGGCGGTGTGATAGCGATCCGAGAGATCCTCATCCGACACTGCATAAACGCCGCCGGTGCATTCGGTCACGTCTTTGCCTGTCATCTCGAAATGCACACCGCCGGGGATCGTTCCCTCGGCGCTGTGAATTTCAAAGAACTCACGCACTTCGCGCAGAACGCTGTCAAACGGCCGGGTTTTATAGCCGGTCGAGGACTTGATCGTGTTGCCATGCATCGCGTCACACGACCAAACAACATTCGCGCCTTCTTCCTGAACCGTTTTGATAAGCCGTGGAAGATGATCGCCCACCTGCCCCGCACCAAAGCGTGCAATCAGCGTCAGACGGCCAGCTTCATTTTCGGGGTTTAGCTTGGCCATCAAAACCTTGAGGTCATCTGCCGTCGTTGTCGGACCGCATTTCAAACCAATCGGGTTTTGAACACCGCTACAGAATTCAACATGCGCACCGTCAGGCTGCCGCGTGCGGTCGCCGATCCAGATCATGTGACCAGACCCGGCCAACCACTGACCGCTTGTCGAATCCAAACGGCACAGCGATTCTTCATACTCAAGCAACAAGGCTTCGTGGCTCGTGTAGAAATCCACAGTCTGAAGCGCATGGGCACGGTCGCTGTCAACGCCAGCTGCCGCCATGAAATCAAGCGTGTCGCTGATCCGGTTCGCCACATCGCGGTAACGTTCGGCCTTTTCGTCTTCGGTAAATCCGAGCGTCCAGGAATGCACCTTATGCACATCCGCATAGCCACCCGTCGAAAACGCGCGCAGCAGGTTCAGCGTTGCCGCCGCCTGGGTGTAGGCCTCAAGCATTTTGCGCGGGTTCGGGATGCGCGACTCGGGTGTAAAATCAAGCTCGTTGATGATGTCACCGCGATAGCTTGGCAGTTCAACACCATTCTTAACTTCTGTCGGCGCGGACCGCGGCTTGGCAAACTGCCCCGCCATGCGACCGACCTTGACGACCGGCACCTTGGCTCCATAGGTCAGAACCATCGCCATTTGCAGCATCACCTTGAACGTGTCGCGAATGCCGTCAGCCGAGAATTCCGCAAAGCTCTCGGCGCAATCACCACCCTGTAGCAAGAAGGCCTCGCCACGGGACGCCTTGGCCAATTCGCCTTTCAGACGGCGCGCTTCGCCTGCAAAAACAAGCGGCGGATATTTCGCCAACTGAGCCTCAACAGCATTCAGGGCCGCTTGGTCAGTATAGTCCGGCATCTGGATCCGAGGCTTATTGCGCCAATCCGATTTCTGCCACTCGCTCATGTCTAGTCTCCGATGTTAGCGTTATCATCGCTGATATAATCAAAAGGCCCACAATGGGCTATGGTTCTTTTGCGACATTCTCAGCTTGACGACAATGTCTGATGGGGTTCAACGTCCTTGAAAGACTGCAAAATTCGCATGCACAATGCGAAGAATTGCCTAAATCAAGGCTGTTTTAAAGAAATGATGCCCACACGTGAACTAATTGAGGTCGAATCGACAGGCACCAAGCCCCGTCGATTTGTCTTCGTTTTGCTAAATGAATTCACTCTGCTGAGTTTTGCATCGGCCTTAGAGTGCCTTCGCATCGCCAATCGGGCCGCGGGCAAAACATTGTATTCCTGGACGCTCGTTGGCGAAGGCGGCGACCTGATCGAATGCTCGGCGGGCACGACCTTTAAGGTCGATACCGACTATCCCGAATTGCTGCGCGATGACGTGATCGTCGTATGCGGTGGCATTAATATCCAGAAAGCGACGACGCCCAAACTGTTGAACTGGCTGCGCAGGGAATCTCGCAAGGGTCTTTGGATTGCAGGGTTGTGCACCGCTGCGTTTACCCTCGCCAAGGCAGGATTGCTCGACGGCAAAAGCGCCACGATCCATTGGGAAAATCAGGACAGTTTCGGCGAAGAGTTTGACGAGATCGAGCTGACGAAATCTGTCTTTGTCATCGACAAGAACCGCATGACGACGGCGGGCGGCACATCGTCAATCGATCTGTTCCTGCAATTGATTGCCAATGATTTTGGCGAGGAACTGGCAAGCGCCGTGGCCGATCAGCAGATCTATTCGTCGATCCGCACCGATCAGGATACGCAACGTCTGTCGATCCCGACCCGCATTGGTGTGCGGCATCCAAAACTCAGCCGCGTCATCTACATGATGGAAAACAACATCGAAGAACCGATCAGCCCCTCGTTGCTGGCCAAAGAGGTCGGCATGTCGACGCGCCAGCTAGAGCGGCTTTTCAGGCGCTATCTCAATCGCTCGCCAAAGCGCTACTACATGGAAATCCGCCTGCAAAAGGCGCGCAACCTGTTGATGCAAACAGACATGAGCGTCATCAACGTCGCCCTCGCCTGCGGTTTTGCCTCGCCCTCGCATTTTTCCAAATGCTACCGCGCGCATTACGATACGACACCCTACCGAGAACGTGGTGCCCACGCAAAAAGGCTGGCAAACTGAGTTGCAAACCTGTTTCAGAGACCTAAAGTGACGGCAGAGGAATCGCGCCTGCTTCGTTTCGGGTGCGATTTGTCGATAAGAAAACTATGAACTTCTAAGTTCAAATGGGAGAAAACTATGAAAAAACTACTAACAGCAACTGCGGCCACAGCCTTGATGGCTGGCTCAGCATTCGCAGGCTCACATTCTAACGAAGTCAAAATCGGCGTCTTCTTGGGCTTTACAGGCCCGATTGAATCGCTTGTTGCAGAAATGGGCCCCGCCGCTGAATTCGCGATCTCCGAGGTTGATGCTTCGGGTGCGCTTCTGGGTGGTGCAAAGGTCACAGCCGTGCGCGGTGATACAACCTGCGTCGACTCGGCGGCGGCACAGGCAGCGGCCGAGCGTTTGATTACATCTGACGGCGTGTCCGGCCTCGTTGGCGGCGACTGCTCGGGCGTTACCGGTGCAGCCCTTCTCAACGTTGCGCTGCCAAACGGCATGGTCATGGTTTCGCCATCGGCAACTTCACCGGGTCTTTCGCACAACAACAACGAAGACGATGGTCTTTTCTTCCGCACAGCCCCATCTGACGCGCGTCAGGGCGTTGTGATGACTGAAGTTCTGATGGATCAGGGCATCATGGAAGTCGCTGTGACCTACACCAACAACGACTACGGCAAAGGTTTGGCTGACGCGTTCCAGGCAGCTTACGAAGCGGCTGGCGGCTCGATTACAATTTCGGCACCGCACGAAGATGGCAAAGCAGACTACTCGGCTGAAGTTGGCGCACTCGCTGCTGCTGGCGGCGAGCGTCTGGTTGTCGCGGGTTACGTTGACCAAGGTGGTGCTGGCATCGTGCAGGCTGCGCTGGACACCGGCGCGTTCGACACATTCCACTTCCCTGATGGCATGATTGGTGAAGCTCTGGAAATGAACTTCGGTGCAGACATCGAAGGCTCAACTGGTCAGCACCCAAGCCCATCGACCGAATTGGCCGAGGCCTTCACCGCGCTTGCTGGCGACGCATTCAATGCAACGTCACCCTTCGCGCCTGAAAGCTATGACGCTGCGGCCCTCATCATGTTGGCAATGCAGTCCGCAGGATCGGCTGATCCGGCAGACTACAAATCGCACGTCATGGGTGTTGCAAACGCACCTGGCATGAAAATCGGCGCGGGCGAGTTGGCCAAAGGTCTTGAGATCCTCGCAAACGGCGGCGAAATCGACTACGTCGGCGCATCGGGCGTTGAGCTGGTTGGCCCAGGCGAAGCCGCAGGTACCTACCGT
This sequence comes from Paracoccaceae bacterium, assembly GCA_042092935.1. Lineage (GTDB taxonomy): Bacteria > Pseudomonadota > Alphaproteobacteria > Rhodobacterales > Rhodobacteraceae > JASMHC01. Next base: position 9,460 of record JBELFK010000097.1, read on the forward strand.
GAGATCGTCGTCAAGGACGGTAAAATCACAACTGCTTCGTTCCGCTAATCGCGTTACATAAAAATGTGGATCAGCCCGACCAAAGTGTCGGGCTGTTCTGCTATAAGGGACCAGTCGTAAGAACTGCCCGGGGGAGTTAAAAATTTGATTAAGGTCGAAAACCTGCGCAAGCAATTCGGGGGATTCCACGCCGTCGATGGCGCTTCGCTTGAGATTGAAGCCGGTTCAATCACCGGTCTTATCGGCCCCAATGGTGCCGGAAAAACCACACTTTTCAACGTGATAGCAGGCGTTCATTCACCAACAGCCGGCAAAGTGACGCTAAGTGGCGAGGACATAACAGGTCTGCCGCCGCATGAGTTGTTTCACAAAGGTCTGTTGCGAACGTTCCAGATCGCGCATGAATACAGCTCAATGTCGTGCCGCGAGAACCTGATGATGGTGCCCAGCGGCCAGTCTGGCGAGACCCTCTGGAACACATGGTTCGGACGCAAACGCATCGCCGACGAAGAACGCGCGCTAAAGGCGAAAGCCGACGAGGTTCTTGAGTTTCTCACCATCGAACATCTTGCCGACCACAAAGCAGGTCAGGTCTCGGGCGGTCAGAAAAAGCTGCTCGAGCTTGGGCGCACCATGATGGTCGATGCGAAAATCGTTTTCCTTGATGAAGTTGGCGCCGGTGTAAACCGCACGCTTCTCAATACCATTGGCGACGCGATCATCCGTCTGAACAAAGAGCGCGGCTATACCTTCGTTGTGATTGAACACGACATGGATTTCATCGGTCGCCTTTGTGATCCGGTGATCTGTATGGCCGAAGGCAAAGTTCTGGCCGAGGGCACGCTGGCTGAAATCAAAGCCAACGAACAAGTGATCGAGGCTTATCTCGGCACCGGACTTAAAAACAAACAAAAGGAAGAGGCATAATGGCTGAACCCTTCCTCATTGGGGACACCATGACCGGCGGTTATGGCAAAGGCCCTGACATCCTTCATGAATGCACCGTGTCCGTCGACAAGGGCGAAATCGCCGTGATCGTTGGCCCAAACGGGGCGGGCAAATCCACCGCGATGAAAGCGGTCTTCGGGATGCTCGATGTGCGCAGCGGATCGGTGAAGCTGGACGGTGAAGACATCACCAAACTCAGCCCTCAGGATCGGGTGCTCAAGGGCATGGGGTTTGTGCCCCAAACCCACAATATTTTCACATCGATGACAGTTGAAGAAAACCTCGAGATGGGTGCGTTTATTCGGCTGGACGATTATTCAGAAACGATGGAGCAGGTCTATGAGCTGTTCCCGATTTTGAAAGAGAAACGCAATCAACACGCGGGCGAGCTTTCAGGCGGTCAACGCCAGCAAGTTGCCGTGGGTCGCGCCTTGATGACGAAACCGGCGGTTCTGATGCTTGATGAACCCACAGCCGGTGTTTCGCCAATCGTGATGGACGAATTGTTTGACCGGATTATCGAGGTCGCCCGCACTGGTATTTCGATCCTCATGGTTGAACAGAATGCGCGCCAAGCCCTTGAAATCGCTGACAAAGGCTATGTCCTCGTTCAAGGTCGCAACGCTTACACCGGAACCGGGCAAGAGCTTTTAGCCGACCCCGAAGTCCGCAAATCTTTCTTGGGGGGCTGAGAATGATAGATTTTCTCAACGCAATTGTTGCGCTATCCAATTTCGTCCTGATCCCCGCCATTGCCTATGGCAGCCAACTGGCGCTTGGCGCTTTGGGGGTTACGCTTGTCTACAGCGTCTTAAGGTTCTCGAACTTCGCGCATGGCGACACGATGGCCTTTGGCACCATGGTGGTGATCCTGTTCACCTGGTGGTTCCAATCGATGGGCATCAGCATCAACCCTCTGCCGACGGCCCTTCTCGCCCTACCCTTCGGTATCCTGTTCACCGCGCTGCTTTTGCTGGGCACCGACCGCATGGTCTACCGGTTTTATCGCAAGCAAAAAGCCGTTCCCGTCATCTATCTGATCGTCTCGCTGGGTGTCATGTTCATCCTGAAC
>JBELFK010000098.1:0-11221 GCA_042092935.1 Paracoccaceae bacterium
AATCTTGAGGCTTTGATCCTGCGCGGCACCACCTTGCTTTATATCGCGGCGCTGTTTCAGTTTGTCGATGCGATGCAGGTGATGGGAACGGGCCTGCTGCGCGGTCTTCAAGACACCAAAATTCCGATGTATTTCGCGACGTTTTCCTATTGGGTCATCGGCGTGACCTCGGGCTATGTGCTTGGGTTTGTCGTTGGCTGGGACGCTGTCGGTGTGTGGCTGGGGCTGACATTCGGTCTGACATCGGCAACTGTCTTGATGCTTGGACGCTTTCGAATTCTGGCGCGGGGACCGGCCTAGGATTTGTCGCGTTTGTCCTTGGCCATCAAGGCATCCGCCTTTTTGCGCACGAGAACAGACCGCAGATCATGCATCGCCAACAGCAGAGAATCCGTCACCTCGTCCAACTGCTCGACCGTGGCGCGCGATTGCGCCCACTGCGTGGTCAGGTTGAGGTGATCCACGGTGCGCAAAATGTCGTCGATGTCGCGCCACGCTAGGGTTTTGACGCGGTCTTCCATCCAGTCGCGAATGGCACCCACGTCTTCATTGGTCAGCTTGCGCTCGCCATGCGGTTTGATCTCGCCGTTGCGAATGTTGACGATGGCGATCTGGTCCATCTCAATGCGCCGCTGGCGGTTTTCCGTGTCGACGCGAAAAACCGCGGCGCCATTTTCACGGGTGCGGAAATAGTATTCTGGAAGACTGGCGCTCATGTGGTTTTAATCCTCAATACACCGGATCAGCGTACCGTCTAGATCGACGAAATAAAAGATGCGAAGGCCATCGTTAATTGTCTCGATACCCGTCATGCGCGGAATATCCTTCGGATTGTCGCTGAGACCGGCCGTCTGAAACTGCTCAAACAGCGCGTCCAGATCGCCAATGCGGAAACACGCCGAGAACCAGCTTTTGCGGGGGTTCAGTTTTGGGTGCAGGAAAAATTCGAGCGTTTGATCGCCCTGCCCGAGAATGATCCATTGGTCGCTCAGGAACCGATCCTCAAACCCGAGGCGGGCATAAAATTCCCGGGTCTTGGCAAAATCCCGGCTGGGAAGATTGGCCGTGACCCGAAAATTGTCGCTCATGAAAGACCGTCGCAAAAGGCTTTGATGCGGCGGCAGGCTTCCTCAAGGGTTTCGTCTTTTTCGGCGTAGCTGACGCGGAAATTCGGGGACAAACCAAAGGCCGCTCCAAAGACTAGGGCCACGCCTTGTTCTTCAAGCAGTGCCGTCGCAAAATCTTCGTCGGTCTCGATCACCTTGCCTGCGGCGCTGGTTTTGCCGATCAGCGCTTTGAGGGACGGGTAGACGTAGAATGCGCCGTCAGGGGTTGGACATTCAATGCCGTCAATCTCGTTCAGCAAGCGCACGACAAGATCACGCCGACGCACAAAGGCTGCATTGTTTTCAGCAATAAAGTCATGCGAACCGTTCAATGCCGCCAGCGCCGCCGCCTGACTGATTGACGACGGACAGGACGTGCTTTGCGACTGAACCTTGCGCATCGCCGTTATCAGCGCTTCCGGACCACCGGCATAACCGATACGCCAGCCTGTCATACAGTAGGCCTTGGAGACGCCATTCACGGTGAGCGTGCGATCAAAGAGCCTTGGTTCGACCTGAGCCGGTGTTACGAAGGTGAAGTCGTCATAAACAAGGTGTTCATACATATCGTCCGACATCACCCAGACATGCGGGTGACGCAGTAAGACATCCGTCAGGGCCTTCAACTCGTCCCGCGTGTAGCCCGCGCCGGTCGGGTTGGACGGCGAGTTGAACAGGAACCATTTGGTCTTGGCGGTGATCGCTGCCTCAAGCTGTTGGGGCGTGATTTTGAAGCCAGCTTCGATGCTGCTTTCAACAACAACCGGCGTGCCGCCACCCAAGAAAACCATATCAGGATAGCTGACCCAATAGGGTGCGGGGATGATAACCTCGTCCCCTTGGTTCAGGGTGGCAATGAAGGCATTAAACAGCACCTGCTTGCCACCGGTCGAGACAGAAACTTGGTTCGGCTGATAGGTCAGCCCGTTGTCGCGCTGAAACTTGGCGCAAATCGCCTGTTTCAGCTCTAGCATGCCGTCAACGGTGGTGTATTTCGTCTGGCCCGCATCCATCGCAGCCTTGGCCGCATCCTTGATGTGTTCGGGCGTGTCAAAATCCGGCTGGCCGGCCTCGAGCGCGATGATGTTTTGGCCTGCGGCACGCAATTCGGCGACTTTGCCTGTCATGCCGACAGTTGGCGAGGGTTTCACGCGGGAAAGTGTCGCAGATAGAAAAGACATAAAACCACCGGTTTGTGAGGACTGCCCGAGTGTCCTAGGATATGAACCACAGGCGATCAAGGCTGATCGCGCAGCCGAAAGGGAAATGAATGGAAACGAACGACGATTGGTATGGACCAGAAACAGCGACGTTCGGAGACCGCCTGGCGGCTGCCCGCGACAAGACCGGCATGACGCAAAAAGACCTGGCCAAGCGCCTGGGGATCAAGCTGAACACGCTGAAAAGCTGGGAAGAGGACTGGGCCGAACCGCGTGCGAACAAGTTACAGATGCTCTCGGGGCTACTAAACGTCTCGTTGATGTGGCTGCTCAACGGCGAAGGCGACGGGATTGGCGCGCCCGACGACGAGGCGGAACTGCCCTCGGACGTCAACGAAATTCTGCTGCAAATCCGCGACGTGCGCACACAAATGGTGCGGCTTGCGGATAAGGTCAGCCTGTTGGAAAAGCGCTTACGTTCAAAACTTCAAGAAGAACAGCAATGACGGAAACACGCGAAAACCGGCAAAAGCGTTTGAAGATGCGTTCGATGCGGCGTGGGATCAAAGAGATGGACATCATCCTGTCGTCCTTCGCCGATACGCATTTGGATGCCATGACGAACGACGAAATGGATCACTACGAAACACTTTTGTCTGAATCCGATCTGGATATGTATCAATGGGTGTCCGGTCAGGCCCCGACCCCGCCTGAATATCTGGATTTGATGACAAAAATTTCTGCAAATATGTCCGGCTAACTACAGACGATTTTAGTTAATCGCAGATGGTTTAACGGATTGTTGGGCAATTGGCCTTTAAGTTCAGCCTTAACGAAAGGCAGGACTGAATATGAGCATACACGCCCCCATCCTTGAAAAACCACAGAATTTTTCGGACCATTATCTGGAATCGCTGGCCCTTGTTGAACGGCTGCATCGGCTGTTGCTGGATGTGGTTAAAGACGAGTTTGAGCGCCTCGCGATTCTTGAGATCAATCCGGTTCAGGCGCTACTTCTCTACAATATCGGCGACAATGAGGTGACAGCGGGCGAGTTGAAATCGCGCGGCTACTATCAAGGCAGCAACGTCAGCTACAACCTGAAAAAGCTGGTTGAGCTTGGCTATATGCACCACCAGAAATGCCACGTCGACCGCCGCTCGGTCCGGGTGCGCCTGACCGAAAAGGGCCGCGAAGTGCGGCGCATCGTTGGCGGCTTGTTCGAACGCCACGCAAGCGGTTTGGAAAAGGCTGGTGTGCTAGGTCCCAACGGGATGGAGGATATTGCCTTTGTTCTCGAACGCATTGAGCGGTATTGGGCCGACCAGATACGCTATATCTACTAGAAATGCTGCTTTTCCAGCCAGTCGGCCACCGCGCGGCCAAATCGCGTGTGACAGTCTGCCGTCCAATGGATCGGATCATCAGCGCCACTTTCGACAAAGGGTGTTGCGTCTAAAACAGGAATATCCAGTTTGGCCCCCAAGGCGGCACAGGCCGCTGCAAGGTGCAAGGAGACCGCCCGTGCGCCACGCCATTCAGCGCAACGCTCCCATTCGGGGTCATCGGCGCGTTCTGACAGGCACGGCGGCGCAATGAGAAAAACCGCGGGCGGGGTCGGATCATCCCAGACTGCGGATTTACCACCGATCGCGCGAATGCGTTCGATCAATTGGCCTAAGTTGGCCGCGATCCCCTCGGCGCTGGGGGCGAACCGCGCCTTCAGGTCGTTGACCCCAAGAAACAGGATCACCGCGTCAAGCGGGGCGTGGCTGCGCAGGGCAGTTTCAAGAAACCTCAGCCCGTTGTTGGCCTCGCCCAAGTGTTCGGCATCATCATGCACCGTCGTGCGCCCGGGCAGGTTTTCTTCGATCAGCGCGATGTCAGGCAATCGACGGGCCATAACCCGAGGCCAGCGGCCCTCCATGCGGGCCTTGGGACCGTCGCAAGGATAGCCCCAAGAATTCGAGTCGCCGTAGACCATGACACGTTTCATCCGTTCACCAATGACCGGTGTTGCCCATGCTTAACCACGGTTCGGCAGGCTCTTGCGCGCCGCCCGCTTGCAGCAATTCAATCGAGACATTGTCGGGCGAACGCACAAAAGCCATGCGACCGTCGCGTGGCGGACGGTTGATGGTCACGCCATTGTCCTGCAAATGCTGGCACATGGCATAGATGTCATCGACCTCATAGGCGAGGTGGCCAAAATGCCGGCTATCTGACGGCAAGCCATCATCGCCGTCCCAGTTGTAGGTCAACTCAACCGGACAATCCGACTGCCCGGGAGGCGCAAGAAACACCAATGTAAACCGCCCGCCTTCGTGGTCGGTGCGCCGCGTTTCCTCTAATCCGAGAAGTTTGAAGAAGGCAATCGTCGCCTCCAGATCCTTAACCCGCACCATTGTGTGCAAATATTTCGTAGCCATGTTTATCCCCTCTGGTTTCGCCGCCAGATTAGTCCTGCGTATGCAGATGTCCAGCGATCTTGCGGATTGTCTCTTGGCAGGCGTTATCAAAGGACGTTATTAAGTTGAAACCACAACACTTAGCGGTCGCAGGGCCAATACTCACAAACGATAGGGGAATCTGCCATGCAGCAGTATTTGGCGGCTCTGAAAACTGTTTTGGAAACCGGTGTCACATCCACAGATCGCACCGGCACCGGCACGATTTCATGCTTCGGTATGCAGACCCGCTATTCGCTGGCCGATGGTTTCCCGCTGATGACCACCAAAAAGCTGCATCTGCGCTCGATCATCCACGAGCTTTTGTGGTTTTTGTCCGGAGATACCAACATCAAATATCTCAAGGATAATGGAGTATCGATCTGGGACGAATGGGCCGACGAGAACGGCGACCTCGGGCCGGTCTACGGCCACCAATGGCGGCATTTTCCGAAGCTGTCGCAAACCGATGACGGTGACGCGAAACTGCTGTTGGGTGAGGTCGATCAGATCGCGACACTTGTTGAGGCGATCAAGTCGACGCCGGACAGCCGTCGACTTCTGGTCTCGGCTTGGAACCCGGGCGAGGTCGATCAAATGGCCCTGCCCCCGTGCCACACGCTTTGGCAGGTGCGTATTCTCGACGGCAAACTGCATTTGCAACTCTATCAACGCTCGGCGGACATGTTCCTCGGGGTGCCGTTCAACATCGCCTCTTATGCGCTTTTGCTGGTGATGCTGGCGCATGTCACCGGCTATGAACCGGGCGACTTTGTTCACTCAATCGGCGACGCGCACATCTACAGCAATCATGTCGATCAGGTGAACGAACAGCTTTCGCGCACGCCGAGGGAGTTACCTTCACTGGTGTTAAACCGCGACGTCCGGTCGATATTTGATTTCAAATACGAAGACTTTGCGTTCCCGGGCTATGATCCCTTGCCGGGCATCAAAGCCCCCGTGGCGGTGTAGATCATGCTGACGCTGATCGTCGCCCGCGCCCGAAATCACGCCATCGGAAAAGGCAACGACATCCCCTGGCACGCGCCAGAGGATTTGAAGATGTTTCAACGCGAAACAACCGGTGGGGCGGTCATCATGGGGCGGAGAACCTGGGAAAGCCTGCCGTTCAAGCCGCTAAAGAACCGGCTCAACGTTGTGGTGTCACGGGACAAAGATCTGACCAAGAACGTCGTCTCAAGCGTGGCGGACGCACTCGAGATGTGTCGCGAGGCGGGCTATCATCGGGTCTACGGAATCGGCGGAGAGACCATCTACCGCGACATGCTGGCCCATGCGGATCGCCTGCTATTGACCGAGGTTGATCTGACAATCGACGAAGCAGACGCCTATTTTCCCGCGTTTGACGAAACCGAGTGGCACGAGATTTCAAGCGCCGAGGTCAGGCCCGCGGACCCGCGCTGCACATTGCGGGAACTGGTGAGAAAGAGATAGCAAAAAGGGGCCTGCGCGGCCCCTTTGTTTTAGCTTTCTTCGGTCTGCCCGTAGCCGTGATAATAGCCACGATAGTAATAGGCCCGACGCCGCTGCCCTTCTTCCAAGGTCAGCATCGGGACAAAGGTTACATCGTCGGGCAGCTCCGCAGTGATCTTGTGATAAGCGCGCACCGCGTCCCGTTGCGCGGTTGAGGCAAAGCGAACCGCCATGACCACGGCATCTACGAATGGCGCGAGGTAAAGCGTGTCAACGACCGGCAGCACCGGTGCAGAGTCGATGATAACATAGTCAAACCCTTCGCGCAGAACCTCAAACACCTTTTTGGCACGCGGCGAGCCGATCAGAGCGTCCGTTGGCACCTTGGCGCGACCGCCCCCAACGAGATAGCTAAGGCCGGTTTCTTTTTCCTCGCCATAGGCTTTGCCGAGCGATTCAAAATCAAGCTCTTTGGACAGGTAGCGCAGCAGTGAGTCGTTGGGCTCGACTCCGATCCGTTCAGAGATTGACGGTTTGCGCAGGTCCATATCGACGATGACCACGCGGTTGCCCGCCAAAGCCAGCGTCCGTGCGAGGGAGGTCGCCGAGGTCGTTTTACCCTCAAACGGCACCGCCGACGTCACAAGGATCACACGCCCCTGCCCGTCGTCGATGGGCTTTTTGCGCGCCATCTGGCTTTCAAGCGCGTGTTTCAATTGCCTGAAACTTTCGGCAAAGCCCGACATCGGTGCATTGATTACGGCCGAGGCGATGCTAATCGGGTCTTTTTCTTCACTTAGCGCCGGAACGCCAACCGCATTGGGGACTTTCAACAAGTCGGCCAATTGGTCCTCGCTGACAACGCCACCGATGACGAATTCGTTCAGCAATCCAAGGCCAGTGCCCAGCATCAACCCAAGCACAAGTCCCAGCGCGAGCGTCAGGCGGCGGTTCGGGAACGAAGCGCCTGTTGGCTCAAGCGCTGCGGACACCAGCGATGCATCCGACACTTGCAATTCCGCCATGGAATCCAGCTGGCGCAACCTTTGTAGCAAATCCTGATACTGGCTGCGGGCGATGACGCCCTCTTGCTGGAGTTGGTAAAGGTCGGTCAATGCACCGGGCGGCAATTCAGCGCTCAGGACTTCTCCGCGCAGGTTTTGCTCGAATTCGTCACGTTCCGTTCGGAAGGCCGAAATGTTCAATTGTGTCGCACTGAGATCGTTCACCGCCGACGATGCGATCTGCTCATCGAGTTTCTCAAGCTCCGCTTTCAGGGCATCTAGATCAAGGTCCGCGTCCTCGGGTTGGGTCAATTGCGCGTTCAGCCGATCGCGCTGCGCGATAAGGTTGCGAGATGCGTCCGACAGGATCTGCTGGTCCAGTGATGCCCAATCCCGCGATTGCAGACTGGCAGACGATGCCTCAATCGAGGCTTCAAGCTGGGCAATTGTCAGCTCGCGTTGTTGAATTTGTGCACCGAGGGCTAAAAGTTCAGGTCGCTGGGTCTGGCTCAGAAATTGTTCGGTAAAGTCAGTCAGGAATCCTTCGACATCGTTTTCCGCAAGCTCAAGCTCTTCCTTAGCTTGGGCGGCCCGTGCCGAGATGATGTCACGCGCGACAAGCGTCGCATCGATCTTCTTTTGCACCTGCGCTTCGATATAGTGCTGCGCAAGCGCGTTCACGAGAATCATCGCTTTTTCTGGTGATTCAGAGGTGAACGAGAGTTCAATCAGATAGGTGCGGCCACGACGGCTAACCGAAATCGCTTGTTTCACCCGATTGACGACGCCCAAAACGGCGCGTTCGGGGTCTTGGTTCTGTTCAACCTCGAACCCAAGCATCGCGCGAAGCTCGGCCAAGCGGCCAAGCTGAACGCCAAATTCTTCGTCAAGCACCAGACTTTCAGCAGCGACAAGCGATTTGACGAGGTCATTGGACTTTAGAAGCTCAATCTCTCCGTCCACTGCCGCGGACATGGCCGTAGAATTGCTGAGTTCAGCACCGGTGTCGGTCATGATGTTGCGGCTGGGTTCAATAGCGATCAGCGCTGAGGCTGTGTACTTTGGGGTTACCGAAAATAGGTAAACCAGTGCCAAGGCGACCACCGCGATGGTTGCATATCCGATAATACGGATTTGGCGGCGTAAAACGCCGAAGAGGCTTTTGAGATCAATCTCATCGTTTGTGTCGGAATAATCAGTCACTGAAGTCACCAAATAAAAAATTTCAAGATTCTATTATCAATCGAGACCCTCGGTGACCACGATGAAATCAACTGAATCGTCCTCAATCGATATTTTTGCAACCGAGAGGCGTCCTGTTTGATAGGCACCGGTGTCAACGCTGACGCGATCATGGATGTGAATGGCCTCGGGAACGGGTGTGTGACCATGCACAATCACTTTCTCAAAGCCGCCTTGGTGGCTCATGAAGCGATCCCGAGACCAAAGCAAATCGTCTTTAGATTGTTGGGCCAGTGGCACATCCGGCACGACGCCCGCGTGCGCAAAAAAGAAGCGTTCGGACGACACCGCGTCAATCATATTGTCAAGAAACCGCCGGTGAGACTCGGAAATGGTGGTTTGCACCAGAATCAGCAGATCCTTCGGGCGCATTTTGTGGAGCTTGGTCAAACTCTCCATCACACCGTAAGAGTTCAAGGTCTCATAGCCGCCAAAATCGAGCCAATTCATGTGCTGGCCCGGATCGTCCAGAAAGCTCTGCATCATGGCTTCGTGATTGCCGCGCAAAAACATGCGCTCGGCTCCGGTTTTTGACGGAACGTTGAGAAAATCTAGAAGAAACGCGCTGTCGGGGCCGCGATCAACCAAATCTCCGAGATAGAGCAGAAGCGAAGTCTCCGGGTCAAAGTCTGCATCCCGCGCGATGTCCTGCTCGGCTTTGCGCGCAAGATTTATCATCCCATGCACATCGCCAATCGCATAGACCGTTTTGATATGGCCCGGCAGAGTTTGAACGTTCGCATCGCTTGTGCGCGCATCGCTCGTCTTGTTTTTCCGCCACCAGATCATCGAAGCCCTACGGTTTAATCTTGCTGTCATCCGGGGCCAGTCCAAGGCCTGCGATGACAATAAACAGAAACACGTTAGCTTCGATTTCAAGCGAGAAATCAACGAATGAGTGGACAGCGGCGATCACGATTGCAGCGACAGCGGCCTGTGCAAGGTAGCCAGTATATTGGTTGGTTGCCCCGCGTTTAATCGACCGCCACAAGACCGCAAGGCTGATGAGCGGCGGCAGCGAGCCAAGAATAAACCCAAGTTCAACCCAAAGCTCCAGATAGGTGTTGTGGGCGTTTTGCCATCTCAAATCGGGGCTGACCGGCAGTTCATGACCTGCACGAAACGCGAGTTCGAAACTGTCAAAACCATGCCCTGTAAACGGGCGTTGGAGCGCGACGCTCCAAACGTTTTCGTAGAGCGGCCAACGGACGTCGGAGGCCATCCCAGTTGAGCCAAGGCGATCAAAGACCACACCGCCGTACATGGCAGACACCAAGATAAACGACAGCACGGCCACGACCGTGATGGACAGGCCCACAAGGGCCTGACGTGACCCGCTGGCCTTCTCGGCCTGACTGATGCGCAGGACGACAGGCACTAGAATGCCGAGGAGACCGACAAATGTCCCCATGCGCGAACCGGTGGTCAGGATCGTTGCGAACATCAGCAAAACCGCGACGAAAAGCGCCAAGCGACCCGCGACCATTTCAACGTCCATACGCCCGCGTTTGTTGCGCATCAGCCCTTCGCGGTCGCTGCGCAGAACCAAGGCCGTTCCAAGCGCGCAGCCAAATGCAAGATAGGTTGCCAGCGAGTTCCGGTTGATGAAGGGGCCCGTCACGACCGTCACAGACTCCGATTTTTCGTAAAATAGCAGGTCAGGCGATTGCTGGGCGAGGAGCGAATAGATCGACATCACCACCACGACACCGAAAACACCCCAAGCCAGCCTACGCGCGCGTTTGACGTTGGTGGCAACTTGCAGCGTCAGGAAAAACAAACAGCCGTATGAGATTACCCGCAGCAAGCCGATCAGCATTGTGCCCTGCGATTGCATCCCCGAATTCGGCCACAGCGCCGAAAGCCCCATTTGCAGGGTCAGACCAGCGATATAGACAAGCCCCAACGCACCGATCAGCTTCCAGCGCCAAAAACTGAACCGCAGTTTCATCACTCCGAAGGTCACAAGGAACAGAACCAGCGCAGTGACGGCCATTAGCACCGCGCTGTTAATCATCCAGAACACCGGACGATTTGATCCGATCATCAGCGGTGAGACGGCCAAAACGAGCAGGATAAACCCTGAAATGACCTGATTGAGGATGCGGGTTCGGGTGCCGGCAGAGGTAAATTCAGACATCAGCGCCTCGCCACGGCAGACTTGAGGCCGCTTAGAAAGCGTACGCGGTCGCGGTCGCTCAGGTTTTCGGTTGAGGCCACGATCATGTCGCGTAATTGAGGGTGCCGGATATAGAGCCGGGTCGCAGTGTCGAGCCCTCGGTTTGAGGCAATCAAAAGGCCGAGATCATTCTGCAAATTGTAAAGCTCGATATTTGGCTCTCCGGGCAACATATTTTGCGCCAATCCCACACGACGCACCGCAAGCCATTGATCTGTCGGGGCGGTTTCCTGTGAGCGTGCCAGATATTCCACCGCCGCGTCAAAATCGTCTTCGAGAAAGGCGGTGTAAGCCCTTAGATAATGCGCCTCGGACAGGTTGGGATTGAAGGCCAATATCTTCTCGGATTCTGCGGCGCAGTTCCTTGCGACCGTCAGAATATCGGCCTGAGACTGAAACCGCGTCTTCCAGCTTTCCAGTGCGAACATGCAGCCGGTGAGAAGATCGATTTGGCCATTGCTCGACAGCGGTGTCTCATGTTGCGGATCGACCCAGTGCTGAAATCCGTCCAGATCGTTCAATATACCGCGGGAATACTGATCTAACTCTTTGAGAAAGATGAAAAAGCTCATCCCAGCGAGAAGAGCAAGCGCCAACGCGCCCAACAACGTATAGGGGGACAAACTGCCTGCCTGTCGACGAGCCATAA
>JBELFK010000099.1:0-11206 GCA_042092935.1 Paracoccaceae bacterium
CCTCGCGGCGCTAGAACCTAAATCTAGTGCGTCTACCAATTTCGCCACACCCGCGTTCTGGCCGCTCTCTAGCAAAGGTTTTCACCAGATGCGAGAGGAAAAATACATCAAAATAAAACTGGTTACAAAGCTGCGAAAATTTGCTTAAACTGCCTGTAATAATTGAGCAGTCATTCATACAGGCACAGCCGATGAAACCCATACTACCGAACACCGCGCAAAGCGGGGCGGTAGGCGCAAGTGCAAACAAGCGCCCTGAGTCCGTCTTCCGTGGCATTCCCGCGGGCAGTTCTCTTCTGACCCAATCGGGTGAGTTGCCGATAGACTACGTTTGTGAAGGCGACAAAGCGATCACGCGCGACTTTGGCCTCTCAACGATCACTGCAATCGCCCATTTCACGGCCACCGGCCAAGCCGTGCATCTGCGTGGCGGCATTTTGGGCCATTCCCGCCCCGAGAAAGACCTTCTCCTTCCGGCAGATCAACTTGTGCTGCTGCGCGATTGGCGCGCCAAAACCTTGTTTGGTCAGCCCGAAGTTATGGTCCCTGTGCGCCGCCTGGTGGATGGTGAATTCATCACGCTGCGCAACGACGTTGAGCTTTCGCTGTTTCACGTAGAACTGGCGGTTGGTCACATCGTCTATGCCGATGGACTCGAGATGATCCTGAAAGACCCAGTCTAAAACGTCCCTTGGATTCAAGGGATGCTTTAAACACCAAGATCACGAAAAACTGCTGGCAGTTGCTCGGGCAAATCCTCGGCGATCAAACCGGGTCCGAATTTCAACGCACATTCCACATGCAACCACGCGCCCGCTTCGGCCGCCTGCATCGGGGCAAATCCACGCGCCAAGAGGCCCGTGATGAAACCGGCAAGCACATCCCCAGACCCTGCCGTGGCCAACCAAGGCGCTTGCCGATCATAGGCCGCAGAATTTACCGAACACCGCCCATCCGGCGCAGCAATCACGGTGTCGGGGCCTTTGAACAATACGACACACCCCGCGCGCCTGGCGGCTTCGCGGGTGGCATCGACCTTCGAATATGCCGGGCCTTTTACGGGCGGCGTGTTTAGTTTCTCTGCAAGATCCGGGAAAAGCCGCGCGAATTCTCCGGCGTGTGGCGTCAGCACACAGTCCTCGTGCAGCATCGCGAATAGCCCGTCCGGGTCACCCGCAAAAGCCGAGAGCGCATCGGCGTCCAAAACTGTTGACCGGCTCGCGGCCAGCGCAATTGGCAGCAATGCCTTTACACGCTCAACGCCCAACGCCGGCCCGAGGCACAGCGCGTTAATCCGCTCGTCGCTCAGCACCTCCTCCAGAACGCGCCCCTCATCGATCCGCCGCGTCATTACTGCCGTCACCTGTGACGCCACCTCTTGCAGCGCTTGCGCAGGAACCCCGAGCGTCACCACCCCCGCCCCGACGCGCAACGCGCCCCGCGCGGCAAGACGCGCCGCGCCAGTGTGTCCGGAGGGACCAGAGAGCACCAAAGCATGGCCATTGGCAAATTTATGAGACCCGGGCCGCTTGGACAAAAACCCAACCGGTGCTTCGAGCAATCGCGCCACTTCGCCAAGGGGTTGCGCAGACGGGTTCCCGCCCTCAAGTCCAATGTCCTTCACGACAACCTGCCCGCAATGTCGGCCGCCAATGCCAATAAAGTGCCCGAGTTTCGGTCGATGAAACGAAACCGTTAAATCAGATCGCATCACCCCGCCAAGGCCAACACCAGAATCCGCGTCCAATCCAGACGGCACATCGACCCCAACAAACTTTGGCCCGCTCAAAACGCCAATCTCTCCTCTGTCGGGCGCTTGCGCGCGGTCGATCAAAGCCCGAAGACGCCCGTCAACCGGTCGGGTCAACCCGGTTCCCAGCAGGGCGTCAACGACCAAATCCGCCTGCCAAATATGTTTGTCATCACACTCCCGAAGGTCCTGGACCCCGCCAACGTCGGCCCAGCGGGCATAATTCACCCGCGCATCCGCTGGCAGTTTCTCGGGGTCACCATAAAGATATAGCTCAACCACCCAGCCCCGCTCATGCAGCAACCGCGCCACTACAAACCCGTCGCCCCCATTGTTGCCCAGCCCGCACAAAACCACGACCTTTTGCTTTATCTTGCCCGAAATACCTCGGGGGGAAGCCGCAGGCTGGGGGGCAGAGCCCCCCTCCCCGCCCGCCGCAGGCGCACCTCCCTCAAGTTCAGGCCATACCTCAAAAATCGCCTCAACGACCCCGCGTCCTGCACGCTCCATAAGGTACAGACCGGTCACTTGACCCGACTCGATTGCACCCATCTCGATTGCCCGCATCTGCGCCGCGGTTAAGAGTTCAGTCACCGGTCATTCTCCATCGATTCACTTCTGCACAATATTTATGCAAATCGCTCATTTTTTGCGCGACACGTCGCCTCACATCCCGGGATGCCGCCGGTTTTTGCGCATATCCGATTGAGCCTCAAAGGCGTTCATGGTCTGACCCAGTCAACCAACTTGCAAGGAACCCGTCCATGAAAAAGATCGAAGCGATTATCAAGCCGTTCAAACTGGATGAAGTGAAAGAAGCCCTCCAGGACATCGGCGTTCAAGGTTTGAGCGTCATCGAAGTCAAAGGCTTTGGCCGCCAGAAAGGTCACACCGAACTCTACCGCGGTGCTGAATATGTCGTCGACTTCCTGCCAAAGGTCAAAATCGAAGTCGTGCTGGAAGCGGATCAGGTCGAAGCGGCTATTGAAGCCATTGTTGACGCGGCCAAGACCGATAAAATCGGCGACGGAAAAATCTTTGTCAGCACAATTGAACAAGCCATTCGCATCCGCACCGGTGAATCCGGCACAGACGCGCTTTAAGAATTCGAACACCAGAACAACCAATAGAAAAGGATCAAGGGAATGAGCATCCAAGACGTTCTCGATACCATCAAAGAAGAAGACGTCGCTTATGTCGACATCCGCTTCACTGACCCGCGCGGCAAACTCCAGCACGTGACTGTCGATGTTGACATGGTCGACGAGGACTTCCTCGAAGAAGGCTTTATGTTTGACGGCTCGTCCATCGCCGGTTGGAAATCCATCGAAGCCTCAGACATGAAACTGATGCCAGACACCGACAGCACCTATGTCGATCCCTTCTACGCCGAGAAAACCCTCGCGATCCACTGCTCGATCGTTGAGCCGGACACAGGCGAGGCCTATGAGCGCGATCCACGCGGCACCGCGCAAAAAGCCGAAGCCTACCTGAAATCTTCGGGCATTGGCGACGTGGCCTACATGGGCCCTGAGGCTGAATTCTTCTTGTTTGACGACGTTCGCTTCTCGAACTCGATCAACAAAGTGTCCTACGAAGTCGATGCTCAGGATGCGTCCTGGAACACCGACACCGAATATGAAATGGGCAACATGGGCCACCGCCCGGGCCTCAAAGGCGGGTACTTCCCCGTCAACCCAACAGATGCCGCACAGGACATCCGTTCGGAAATGCTGTCGACCATGAAGCGCATCGGCATGAAGGTTGACAAGCACCACCACGAAGTGGCCTCGTGCCAGCACGAGCTTGGCCTGATCTTTGACAGTCTGACGAAACAGGCGGACGAGCTTCAGAAATACAAATACATCATCCACAACGTCGCTGACGCCTACGGCAAAACCGCAACCTTCATGCCAAAGCCGATCTACGGTGACAACGGCACCGGCATGCACGTCAACATGTCGATCTGGAAAGACGGCAAGCCACTTTTCGCAGGCGACAAATACGCGGACCTCAGCCAGGAAGCGCTGTATTTCATCGGCGGTATCCTGAAGCACGCGAAAACGCTAAACGCCTTCACCAACCCATCGACCAACAGCTACAAGCGTCTGATCCCAGGCTTTGAGGCCCCTGTTCTGCGCGCCTATTCAGCACGTAACCGGTCGGGTTGTGTTCGTATTCCTTGGACTGAGTCGCCAAAAGCCAAGCGCGTCGAGGCTCGTTTCCCAGATCCGGCCGCTAACCCATACCTGTGCTTTGCAGCATTGTTGATGGCTGGCCTTGACGGCATCAAGAACAAGATCGATCCGGGCGAAGCCATGGACAAAAACCTCTATGACCTTCCCGCGGAAGAGCTGGCCGACATCCCAACGGTTTGCGGCAGCTTGCGCGAGGCTCTGGAATGCCTTGCCGCGGACAGCGACTTCCTGACAGCCGGTGACGTGTTCACCAAAGACCAGATCGACGGCTACATCGCGCTGAAGATGGAAGAGGTCGAACTGTTCGAACATACGCCTCACCCAGTTGAGTTTGGCATGTATTACAGCTGCTAAACAGCGATCTTCAAAATCATCTCAAGGGCGTCCGATCAGGGCGCCCTTTTGCGTTTTCGGCGATCAGCGGGCTGAAATCGCGCCAAAATGGCCCACTGATTCTCCCCAAGAGAGAATCAACGACGTTGATTACGCTTACGCAAACGTCAACCTTCCCTAAGGTAAACTTTATGTCGAAATGGGCGCGAAATAGGCCCGATTGTGGCGAGATATGGGCCACAGGTCACATTTCTGAACGATTTGCCCTCTATTTCCACGATCTTGGCCCAAATTTCTCCCAACTTCGAGAGCATAGTGAATGAAACGTTAACCGCCTTGGAGGCAGAAATGAAAACCACAAACGCACGCTGCGACGCTGTCTTGATTTTCGACAAGCGTCGGCTGTTTGAGCCGGAAGCCATCGTTGGGATGGTTGAAAAGGCGCTCATTTCCAAAGGCTTTGAAATTGTCGCTTCGGACGAACAGACGCCTCATGAAGTTGTTTTCCAAACCGACGAGCTTAGCCTGACACTTAAATGTGATGGATGTGGCGACGATGATCTGATGGGCCGCTTGATGATCGCAATTTCCGACATCTCACCCAAGTTGCACGCGGATACTCCGCTGGTGCTGTTGGCCGAGATTTGCAGAAAGGCCATCCTCGTCACCGAAGCCAGTCAGATTGTTTGGCTGCGCAAGGACGTCGTCTTTTCGGCGCAACAGTTCTTGTCGGCGTTCGCCCCCGTCAAGCCACGCCGCCCATCCCGCGAAAGCGCGCGTGTTGCCGCGCGTCCATCGCCGCGCCGTGTTGCGAGCGGCCGCAGTCATCAGGAGTTTGCACAGCGCTTGCCCCATATCTCAAGCGAGGCTGAACGCCTTGACCGTGAACTCCGTGAAATGGCCGGTGACGACATGCACTGGACTCAGAGCTTCACAGAAGACGAAGAAGCCGCCCTTGCCGAGGCGATTCGCGTCGATGAATTTGGTCGTCACGACGAAGACGAGGTTCAGATTTCCCGCCCAACGCGCATCACGACCTGGATCATGACCGCCATGCTCGGATTTTTCTCGTGGCCCGTCGCTGCCTTTATGGTCGTTTACAACGCATTGCGCGGCGAAGACTTCCGCCTGTCCGCACATACGCTGGCCGTCGCCGGTGCCTTTGGCGTTCTCAATGCTTCGGGTGCAACCGCGCAAACGCTTAACATGCTGATTGGTTAAGACAGGTTTTCTGCCGGTACAACAAAGGTATGAATGCCAAAAACAACAGCTTGGGTGAGCGGTAGACGGTAAATCGTCTGCCGCTCGCTTCGCATAAAGCGCCCCGATTTCAACGCGGAAGTATCCCGCCCGTCCGAACGATGCGGTTGATGCAGCGTTGGATCATCATACCAAAGCGCATTTTTGCGCCACATCGGCCGCCCCGCGCGGACGCCATCGAATAGCCGCTGAACCCGACGTGCCAAGTCGCCCTCATAACCCTCAACGGGTGTGTGAATATTTGTCAGCGGCCTCAAATATTTCTCGGTCAGGCGCCAATTGGCGGGAAAACACACCACGGCAGCGGTCAGCACATGCTCATCCGCACCCTCGGGCTTTTGCAAGATTGCAAAATCATTCTGCACAATCTGCCCTAAGATATGCATCGGTTCACCATCAAGCGAAACGCTCCGACCATCCGGACAGATAACAGCGCCCGCAGATACCGAAAACCCAGCGTGGTCGCGTTGAAGATGGGCAAGAACTGCGGACAACAATTCATTTGCCGCCTCACCGGCATCCTGAGACGTGGCCAGCACATCCTCTGGCCGTTCTGACAATAGCTGCACACGCAATGCCATCTGTGCGCTATAGGCATCATCCACCATTAACCACACCTTTGGATCCAACGCCTGAATGCCGGGCAAAGGCACCGATTCCAATGGATCAAAGGGGAGTTTGGATTGAAATATTCCTGACATGCCCAATCCCTACTCATAATCCGGCCAAACACCACCCCCAAAAAATCGTCAAAAAGCGACTCCACCCGCGTCGATTTCAGACAGGCTTGCGGCTGGTTGCGTCTCCAACATCGCATGGACAGGAGAGCACCATGACCGATCATTACCGCGACATTCGCAAAATCGACCCCAACAAAGGCGACCGTCTCGGTGACAGCTCGCCAAATGACAATGATCGTATCGAGATCGGCCCGACGCAGCTTGCATTCCGCGAATGGGAAGCCGCCGGACTTGACCTGCCCAACCTTCAGAAGATGCGCGAATACCGCTGGAAGCGTTTAACGCAACACATCGTAGATCGCGGCTACGGGGGCCTTTTGATGTTCGATCCGTTGAACATTCGCTACGCCACCGACAGCACCAACATGCAGCTTTGGAACACACATAATCCTTTCCGTGCCTGCCTGATCTGCGCTGATGGATATATGGTGCTGTGGGATTATAAGAACTCACCATTTTTGGCGGACCACAACCCGCTGGTGCGCGAAGTGCGTTCGGGCTTTGACCTGTTCTATTTCGACCGAGGCGACAAGGTTGGATCGCAAGCCCATCGCGTGACGGGTGAAGTTGAAGACTTGATTAATGAACACGCGGGCGGAAACAAGCGCATCGCCGTGGACAAGATCATGCTCCACGGGTTGCGCGCTCTTGAGGCGCGTGGTTTTGAGGTCATGGAAGGCGAAGAAGTCACCGAAAAGGCGCGTTCGATCAAAGGCCCTGATGAGATCAAAGCCATGCGCTGCGCGTCACATGCCTGCGAAACCGCCGTGCGCGTGATGGAGGGTTTCGCCCGCGAGAACATCCCCAACGGCAACGTGTCCGAGGACGACATCTGGGCCGTCCTGCACGCCGAAAACATCAAGCGTGGCGGTGAATGGATCGAGACCCGTCTGCTGGCGTCGGGCCCGCGGACCAACCCCTGGTTTCAGGAATGCGGCCCGCGGATCGTCCAAAACAACGAGATCGTGGCCTTTGACACCGACTTGATCGGATCATACGGGATTTGCGTCGATATCTCGCGCACGTGGTGGATTGGCGATAAAAAACCCACGAATTCAATGGTCTACGCAATGCGCCACGCGCATGAGCATATCATGACCAACATGGCGATGCTCAAACCCGGCGTCACGATCCCCGAGTTGACGGCCAACAGCCATCGCCTTGACGACAAGTTTATGAAGCTGAAATACGGCTGCCTGATGCACGGCGTCGGGCTGTGTGATGAGTGGCCGCTTGTGGCCTATGCCGACAAAGCCGTCGAGGGTGCCTATGACTATGAGATTGAGCCGGGCATGGTGCTTTGCGTCGAAGCGCTGGTTGGCGAAGAAGGCGGAGATTTCTCAATCAAACTCGAGGATCAGGTGCTTGTAACGGAAGACGGGTTTGAGAACCTGACCAAATATCCCTTCGATCCCGTCCTTATGGGCGAGGCGTAAGTCCAACCCGCGCGACGATGCCAATGTGATCCGATCTGAACTTGGGCCGTGGCTCGATCACCCCGCCGCCGGGGGCGATCACGTGGTCGATCGACAGCGGAATACCCGAGAGGTAAAACGTAGGCTCGACTCCGCCCGCCCGTTCGCCACGCGCGGCCTCGGCCAGAATGTTGACGGCCCCGGACCACGGCAGATTGTTGAAGTCTCCGCCGATAATCACGGGGCCATTCAGGCGCTGTAAAACCTCAATGATTTCAGGAATTTGCCACGTCTGTTCGTAAGGCCATGGCCAATACAGCCGCAGCGACAGCACCCAAACCGGACCATCCGGCCCACGCAGCTGCACACCCGCAAGTTTGCCGTTGGGCATGCAAAATCCACTGTTCGCAACAGCCGGCCATTTTGAAAAGACAGCCGTGCCATAGTCCAGTTTATTCGCGCAATACTGCACCGTCGGATAATCCGTTAAGTGCGCTTTCCACTGATCGAGCAACTCGACGGTCATCTCTTGCGCCGTGACAACCTCGGGATCAACGGCCAGAACATCCCGCAGCACCCGAGGCGTTCGGTCGTTCAAATAAAGCAGGTTTTTCTGGTAAACCGTCACATTCCCAGCCCCGTTGGGGTTGCGAAACGCCAGTCCAACCTGCCCCAGCGCCAGAATGGCAACAACAAGCATCGGCAAGCGCAGCACCCAATTGTGCCGAAAAGCACAGAGAAACAACGCGAACCCCGCGAGCGGAAATTGTATGACCGAAAAGCTCTCGCCAACTGGGTGAAGGAAACTAAAGACAGCCAAAAAGAGAATGGCAATGGTCACGATCCTGACCAGCAGAACCGTGCGCCTCGTCAATTTCAGGGCCGTCGCCCGTACACTTGTATCTTTTCCCAAACCTGCCGACCTGCCGCCGAAGAACCCTTCATTATTCCTCTACAGGCGAAACTGCTTTCTGCCAAACCCGTTAATGCTACACGCGCGGCCTCTTGCCACAAAAGCCACGCTTGGCTAGACAGCCTCAACCGGTCGCAGCCTACCCGGACAAAACAAGGACGAGATATGAAAACAATCGTGATCTGCTCAGGCGGACTTGACTCCGTATCCCTTGCCCACGTCGTGGCGCAAGCGGGCAACCTGCATTCGCTGCTATCCTTTGACTACGGCCAAAGGCACGTTAAGGAAGTCGAATTCGCCGCTGCCGCCGCCAAGCGCTTGGGCGTGCCGCATCAGGTGATTGACATGCGCAACATCGGCGCGGGTCTGTCGGGATCGGCGCTGACCGACGATGTGGACGTGCCCGACGGCCATTACGCCGAAGAGACGATGAAAGTCACCGTCGTCCCCAACCGCAACGCGATCATGCTGACCATTGGTTTCGGCTTTGCCGCCGCACAAGGGGCCGACGCCGTCGCGGTCGCCGTCCACGGAGGCGACCATTTCATCTATCCCGACTGCCGTCCTGACTTCATCGACGCCATGCAGACGATGCAAAACCACGCGCTCGACGGCTACGCAAACGTCACCCTTTCAGCCCCTTTCGTCAACGGTTCCAAAGGCGACATCGTCACTGCGGGCCACGCCGCCGGCACTCCCTTCGCCGAAACATGGTCCTGCTACAAAGGCGGAGACATCCATTGCGGCCGCTGTGGCACTTGCGTTGAACGCCGCGAAGCCTTTGCCGAAGCCGGAGTTGAAGACCCCACAGACTACTCCGATCCCGATTACTGGCTAGAAGCATTGGCGAAAGCAGAGGCCAAATAATGTACCGCATCACCAAAGAATTCCATTTCTCAGCCTCGCATCAGCTTTCCGGTCTGCCCGAGGATCACCAATGCGCCCGCCTGCATGGGCATAACTACATCGTCATGGTGGAACTGAGTGCAGCTAACCTTAACGAATACGGCTTCGTGCGCGATTACACTGAACTGCGCCCCCTGAAGCACTATATCGACGAAGAAATCGACCACCGGCACCTTAACGACGTGTTCGACTATGACCTCGTGACCGCCGAATACATGGCGAAACATTTTTTCGACTGGTGCAAGGCCCGCTGGCCCGAAACCACCGGTGTCAAAGTCTCGGAAACCCCGAAAACATGGGCCGAATACCGACCATGACCGACGACCGCAACATCCGCGTCAGCGAAATCTTCGGTCCGACGATCCAGGGAGAAGGCGCTCTCATCGGCGAACCCACCGTCTTTGTCCGCACCGGAGGCTGCGACTACCGCTGCGTCTGGTGTGACACGATGCACGCGGTCGACAGCGCCTACCGCCACACGTGGACCCCTATGACGACCAAGGCCGTCTGGTCCGAAGTCGCACGTCTCTCAAACAACACGCCTCTGACGGTCTCGCTTTCCGGCGGCAACCCCGCAATCCAGCCTTTCGGCGACCTGATCGACCTCGGCCACGCCAAAGGCTACCGCTTCGCGCTTGAAACCCAAGGCTCCGTCCCCGCCGACTGGTTCGCCAAACTCGACACGCTGGTCCTCAGCCCCAAACCGCCCTCGTCAGAAATGACGGTTGACTGGGCGATCTTCGACGACTGCCTCGCCAAAGCAGGCACCGCCCACACCGTCCTGAAAATCGTCATCTTCGATGACATCGACTACGCTTGGGCCAAAGACGTGGCGGAAAAATACCCTGCCCTGCCCCTCTATATCCAACCGGGGAACCACACGCCGCCACCCGGCGATGACGACACGTTTGAAGTCGACATGGACGGCATCATGGTCCGCATGCATTGGCTCATTGACAAGACAATGGCCGACAATTGGTTCCGCCCACGCATCCTCCCGCAGCTTCACGTGCTCCTCTGGGGCAACAAGCGCGGCGTCTAAGAGAAGGTAAATTCATGTCTGACAAATCCATCTACTCCGACCTCAAGCAACTCGGCGGAGACACCATCGTCCCGCAAGACCCATCCGAAGCTGTTCTCGAGCGTGTCCAGAACCCGCAACAAGACGTCGATTACAACATCCGCTTCACGGCTCCTGAGTTCACATCCCTCTGCCCGATGACCGGCCAGCCGGATTTTGCGCATCTCGTAATCGACTATGTGCCCGGCGACTGGCTGATCGAAAGCAAAGCGCTGAAGCTCTTCCTCACCAGCTTCCGCAACCACGGCGCCTTCCACGAAGACTGCACAGTCTCCATCGCCCGCCGCCTGATCGACTTTCTCGAACCTAAATGGCTAAGGATCGGAGGCTACTGGTATCCGCGCGGAGGCATCCCTATCGACGTCTTCTACCAAACCGGAGACATGCCAGAAGGCGTCTGGATTCCAGATCAGGGCGTCCCGCCATACCGTGGTCGGGGCTAACGCCCCGAGCCTGCGGCGCAAGTATTTTTGGAAAGATGAAGTCAGCGGCGATACTCGCTAACCATCACATAATCCTTGCGCGGTCCCAACACCCGCCAACGTGACGACCATTTCGGCCAGTCCGAGAAATCATACGTCACATCATACTGATCCGGATCGCACCAATG
>JBELFK010000100.1:0-10989 GCA_042092935.1 Paracoccaceae bacterium
GTTGCTTAGATCAGGCATGTAAGACCCCAATTCATGTGCGGAGGGTTGTTTTTGATACAGTGGCCATTCAGCCAA
Source organism: Paracoccaceae bacterium (assembly GCA_042092935.1). Taxonomy (GTDB): domain Bacteria; phylum Pseudomonadota; class Alphaproteobacteria; order Rhodobacterales; family Rhodobacteraceae; genus JASMHC01. Next base: position 76 of record JBELFK010000100.1, read on the forward strand.
GCACCAGATCGGGCCGGCCAAGCAGGTCAGTGTCAGGATTGATGCCAAGGCCAGGAGCGTCCGGCACGGTGATGTGCCCAGAGGCCCTTGTCGGGCCGGATGGGTCCAGTCGCGGGGCAACATAGCCCGACAGATCGCAGGTGTTCAAAAGCCTGTCAGGGCGGGTCGAGGCCGCCAAGTGGAGCGCCGCTGAGGTTACAATATCGCTGCCCCAAGTGCATTCGATACACATCTTCGCCCCGAGATATTCGCAAAGATCACGCGCCCGACGTGCGGCGGACAGACCTCCGAATTTCGAGAGCTTGATGGCGACGGCGTCCATGCAGCCCAAGCGCGCGCCCTCAAGCAAGCTGGCTGTATCATAGGCGGTTTCGTCCAATTTCATCGCCAAACCCGAGGCCGCTTTGACCGAGGCACACTCACCCGTCGTGGCGCAGGGTTGTTCCAGCATAATGTCGAGATGCGCGACAGCGTTTGCAGTGCGGGTTGCGGTCAGAACGTCTGCGCCGCAATTCCAGTCACCATAAACCAGCGGGCCCGACCCAACGGCCTCGCGCACTTTCACAAGCCGCTCAACATCGTTTTGCCAATCGCCGTCGGCACCGAGTTTTACCTGAAACTGCGCGATGCCTTGCGCCTGTGCCTCAGACGCATGTCGCGCCATTTCGTCGGGTGCCACGCAAGTGATCGAGTGATAGAGCGGCAGCTCGTTCTGCTGCAATCCACCCAGCAGCGCATAAAGGGGCAGGCCTGCGCGTTTTGCTGTGATGTCCCAGAGCGCAATGTCGATGGCTGATTTCGCGTAGCCATGCCCGATCAGGTGCCGTTCAACGCGTTGCATGAGGGCCTCGACACCCGTCGGATCAGCGCCCAGAAGAACCTCGGCGACTTCGCTGACAGCTGGGGCAACCCCGCGGGCATAGGCGGCAAGGTAGTGGGGGATTGGGCAGACCTCGCCCCAACCGGAAATGCCTTGGTCGGTGTCTATGCGCAGGACAACACTTTCAACCGTGTCACAGGTTTTGCCGTCAGCCATGTAGTAGGTTTCGTGGCTGGTCAGCGGCACATGCCAAATCGAGATGCGGGTGATTTTCATCGATAAACCGCCACGGGATCGCCCAGTGCGTCCTCATCCGGATGAACCCCCAACCCCGGAGTTTCGGGCAGGTGCAAATGCCCGTCGATGTTGCGTGGTCCTCGCCCGTCGGCCACATCGACGGTCAGCATATCCTGACACGCCCAAACCGCGCGGATATTGGCGTCGGGAATGGTTGCCGCAAGATGCAGCGCTTCTGTATCGGCAAGCACCGAGCCTCCGGTTGCCATAACGAATATGTCGATGCCATGCGCCAACGCGATGTCGCGCATGCGCGCGGCCTTGGTTAGCCCGCCGACCCTGTTTAGCTTGATCCCAAACACCTCGGCCAATCCGTCGCGCGCGATTCGGGCGGCATCCTGCAACGTCACAAGGCTTTCATCGACCGAGACCGGAGCCGCATGCTTGCCTGAGATCGCAGCAATGTCGTCGAGAGTTTCGCAAGGCTGTTCGAAGGTTACATGCAGATCGGTGGTTGCACGCATGACCCGAAGCGCTTGCTGGCGGGTCCAGCCGCGATTGACGTCATAGAGAATTATTTCGTCAGGTCTGCGGATGCTTTCAACGTCGCGAATACGCGCAATGTCGCGTTCAACGTCGCCACCGATTTTGACGGAATGGGCAATGTAGCCGCGTTGGCGATAACGGTCGATGGCGGTGCGGGTTTCGTCGATGGTTTTGGCACCAACGGACGAGGCGATAGGTTTCGGTGTGCGCGACCCGCCCCCCATCAAATCGGCAATGGCTAGCCCTGCGGCCTGTCCGGCGATGTCCCAACAGGCCATGTCGATGGGTGACTTGGCATAGAGATGACCGGGCAGGGACAAATCCATGGCGCGTTCGACATCGAGAACCCTCCTTGGATCCAGACCGATGATAAAGGGGGCCATGGTCTCGATGCCCGCGCGAATGCCTGGACCGTGCGCGGGCACATAGGTGTGCCCCCAAGGCGTGCCTTCGCCCCAACCGGTGATCCCTGCGTCGGTTTCAAGTTTTACGAAAGTCGCATCGAGGCATTCGAACTTTAACCGCCCGCCAGACAACCAATATGGATGCTCAAGCGGCAAATCGACTTTGTAAACAGAGATGTTCGTGATCCGCATCATTCCCCCCAAACTGCGACCGGGTCGCCCAAGCTGTCAAAATCCGGCACCACGCCCAACCCCGGTGTGTCGGTCGCGTATAGTTTGCTATCCTTTGTCGTTGGCCCGCCAACCCCGGTGTTGCGCGTGTTGTAATTCATCAGGTCAGTCGAATTGACGAGATAGTCTTCGGGCGTTGACGCCGCGAAATGGGCCACAGCCGCCGACGTGATCTGCCCGCCCCATGTGTCTTCGCTGACAACGGGAATGCGGTTTTCAACCAGATAGTCCCGCACCCTGCGCGCCTTGGACAACCCGCCGAGGTTCGAGATCTTCAGACAGCAAATCTCGGCCCCGTGGTCGGCCACGATCCTTTGCGCCACATGAAGACCGGTGACACATTCATCCAGCTTCATCGGTTGTTCTGCGACACGCCGAACCTGCTGGCATTCCTCGTAGGTCTTGCAAGGTTGTTCCAGAATGAAATCGAGATCCCGCGTCGCTCGGGCCACGCGGATTGCATTGTCGACGCGCCAGCCCTGATTGGCATCTGCCATGGCTTTTTCACCCGCCTTCAGCAAAGGCACAGCCTGTCGGATACGATCAACATCCGTTGCCCAATCACCGCCGACCTTGATCTGGAACTGCCGATAGCCAGCCCCACGATGGGCGTCCAACTCGGCAATGGTTTCGTCCAGAGCCTTTTGTGGTGCAACCCGATACATCGGAGCACCGTCTGTCAGCTTACCGCCCATCAACATCCACACCGGCTGATCGGTTGCCTTTCCCAGAATGTCCCAACAGGCGGCATCAACAGGGGCCTTCGCATAGCCATGCCCCTGCACGACGTGATCCATCAAGCGCTCAACTCTTGCGACCTGCCTCGGGTCTTCGCCAATCAGATGTGGCGCGGCAAGGCGAAGAAAAGCCTCAACCCCCTCGGAATGGGCGACCATGTAGTTTTCCCCGCAGGGCGTGAATTCCCCGCATCCGCTGATCCCCGTATCCGTCTCAATGACGACGACATTGGCCACTGCCACTGTGATAGAATTCCCCGCACCCCATACATAGGTTCCGCCAACATAGGGCAAGATGGTCTTGTATAGCGAAATGCGGGTGATCTTCATGCGTCACCGTTGGGATATGTCAGCAGAGGCGAAACGGTCATATCGCCCCGCCACAACACCATTGCCATGAACGGGTGATCGTGGGTTTGCGTGGCGTGTGGGCGGTTCGAGGGGTGAAAGACATGTGATCCCGGCCCAAGGGTTTGGGGCTCCTTGCCCTCCATCAGAAACTCGGCCTCGCCAGCGATGACAAAATAGAGCTCTTCTGCGGGGTGATGATGGAAGGGGTAATATAACCCCTTGGGCATATAGACGACATAGGCCCCCATTTTTTCGGCCATGAAGGGGCCACCGGGGCCGATCAAACAGTAGCATGCGAAACGCTGCCGAAATTCTTCCTCGATGCGCGTGCCCTTGTAGGTTTCACGCCACTCAGCCTTGTCAGATGCAGCGATGAAGGCATCCCGCAAGCCGCTATAATCGGGCGAAAACAATTCGCCGTCCGTCTGCATGAGCGTGGCGGCTGGACTGTGGGCCGGTGTAACCGGTTGCGTTTCAAGCTGGTCCGGCAGTTCGCAGAACGCTTGAAGGGCAGGGGTCGCCGCGAAGGTGCGGCGAACCTCGTTCATCAACGTGTCAAAGACCTCACTCATTGCGTCACCTTTTCTGCTTACGGGGTTACCACGATGTTGCCTGTGTGTTTTTTGGCGATGAAAGCTGTTTGCGCGTCTCTTAAGTCCTCAAGGGGGTAGGTCGCGGCCAAGGCAGGTTTGATCGCGCCGGATTCGATGTAGCGCACCAGATTTTGCGTGACTTCGGCTGGAATGATCGTTGACCCAGTGAAGGTTAGATCGCGCAAGTAAAAGGTGCGTAGGTCCAAGCCAACCATCGGGCCAGCGATGGCACCTGAACACGTGTATCGCCCGCCACGCTCAAGGATGTCGATCAGATTGGGCCAATAGTCCCCCCCCACAACGTCAGCGACGACGGTGATCTTTTCGTCCCCCAACGCCTTGCGCAGGTTTTCAGGCGCGCGCGGCAGAATGCGATCGGGACCAAGCTCGGCAACCTCGGCGTGCTTTGGTTCGGACGCCAGTGCGATCACACGCGCGCCCCGACGTTTGGCCAATTGCACCAAGGCCCCACCAACTCCGCCGGATGCGCCGGGCACCAAAACGGTGTCGCCTGCCGTCACGTCGGCGCGAGTTAGCATGCCTTCAGCCGTTGAATAGGAACAGCTAAACGTCGCCAGTTCAGCGTCCGACAAAGGCGTGTTCACGGCAATTGCATTTGTTGCTGGGATCGTCGTGTAATCGGCAAACCCGCCGTCCCGTTCGCTGCCATAGTAGCCGGTCTTGTCCATATTTGTGGGGTCATCCGGGTCGCGCAGCCAGTTGTCGGTAATCACCCGTTCGCCAATGCGCGCCGCATCCACGCCTTGCCCAACCGCGACGATGATCCCGCATACATCCGCGCCCTGAATGCGGGGAAACGTAATCGGCGCTCCACCCCAAGTCGGGTCATCCTCTCCTACTTCGTCAAACGCCCCTCCGGTCGTTGCATCGGACACGGTCTTTGAGTACCAGCCCGACCGAGTATTCACGTCGGTATTGTTCAAACCGCAGGCCTTGACCTGCAACAGAACCTCGCCAAAGGCCGGTTCTGGTCGCGGCCAGTCTTGGTGCAGGACCATCTGGTCCACGTCCCCGTGGCCCATCGTCACCATGGCCTTCATCGTTTTGGGTAGGTCGCTCATGCGTCTGTCCTTGGTTTCAAGCTGTCTGGATCGTAAACCGGAGCTGTCAGCACCCGTCCCTTTCGGGCGGTGCCCGCGATCACGACATCAATTTCCTGACCGCCGACATTCGCCCATGGCTTGATGTAAGCAAACGCCAGAATTTTTCCGTAAGTATGGCTAAAAGCGACCGAGGCTGTCGCTCCGATGACTTGGCCATCGACCAAAACGGCCTCGCCGCCGTGACCGTCTTCGATCCCGTTCGGCTCAATCTCAAGGTAGGCGCAGACCCACGGCATGTCGCCGTTTCGCGCCTGCTCAGCCGACAGGCGCGTAGCATCCGCGCCGAGGTAATCCTTGTCCAATCGCGCGAAGCGCATCACATCGGCTTCGGGCAAAGTCACCTCGTTGGTCAATTCGCCCGCGCCCTTAAAGGCTTTCTCCATGCGTAGCGCATTCATGGCAAACGACCCGTAGTCCGCGATGCCGTGGTCTATGCCGGCCTCCCAAAGGGCATCATAGACGGCCAACGCCGCCTCGCGTGGCATATGGAGTTCCCATCCCAACTCGCCTGAATAGGACATTCTAAAGGCCCAAACCGCGTGTCCGGCAATGTCTATTTGCTGGGCCGTCAGCCACTTGAAATGCGCATTGTCGAGATTGGCATCTGTGCAGGTATTCAACACTTCGCGCGACCTTGGCCCATTGAGCGAAAGCGCCGCCCACGTGTCTGAGCGCAGAGTGACCGTTACATCCGCGCCGTCCATGTTTTGCTTTAGGTGATCGATCAGGCGATTTTCGAAAAATGCAGCGCAAACAAGATAGTAGCGCTCGTTGCTCAGCTTTGCGACGGTGGTCTCAAGCTCAATCCGCCCGCGTTTGTTCAGCATATGCGTCAGGGCGATGCCACCAACCTTGCTTGGCAAGCGGTTGGCGATCAAGCGATCCAGAAACGCAGCTGAGTCAGGGCCGGAAACTTCGACCTTGGTAAAGGCCGATATGTCCATAATGCCGACGTGGTTGCGAACGGCGGCGCATTCTTGCGCCACCATGTCGAACACATCATTGCGCTTAAAAGAATAGTGATCGCGCGGCTCAATGCCGCCCCTTGCAAACCAGCGCGGGCGTTCATGACCGAAGACTTCCTCAAAAACCGCGCCCTTGGCCTTTAGGCGCTCGTAAAGCGGAGAGGGTTTGATTGGACGGCCCGCAAGCCGGTTGAAATGCGGAAACGGGATTTCATGGCGCAGTTTATAATCCTCATGCGCCTTTTCAATCTGCCACTCTTTGACTGCGTAATCACCAAAGCGTCTCGGATCAAACTCGCGCATGTTGATGTCTGCCGAGCCATGCACCATCCACCGAGCCAATTCGCGTGTTAGCCCGGGGCCCCAACCGATGCCGATTTGCGTACCGCAACAGCACCAATAGTTTCGAACACCCGGCGCAGGCCCGATCAGTGGATTGCCATCGGGGGGGTGTGAAATTGCGCCGTGAACCTCGCGTGTGATGCCCAATTCGGCGAAAATCGGCATGCGATCCAGCGCGTTTTCAAGCCATGGCATAACGCGGTCGTAATCTGCATCAAACAACCAGTTCTCATAGTCCCAAGGGCATTCGTCATGCCAGACCGAGTTCGAATTCTCTTTCTCGTATATCCCAATCAGGCCTTTGTTTTGCTCCATCCGGATGTAGCCCGAGACCAATTTATCGTCTCGGATCACGGGAAGTTCGCGGTCTAAGTCTTTGAATTGGGGTACGTCTTCCGTGACGAAATAATGGTGGGTCATCGACGTCATGGGCAATTGCAGCCCTGACCACTCGCCCATTTGTCGGGCATAGGTGCCGCCCGCATTCACCACATGTTCACATGTTATGGACCCAAGCTCAGTGTCCACGCGCCATTCGCCGTTTGGCTGCTGGGTGATGTTCGTCGCGCGACACTGGCGAATAATCTGAACGCCTTTCTGGCGTGCCCCCGCGGCCATCGCCATGGTGACATTTGTCGGGTCTACATGCCCGTCGTCGGGCGTGTGCAGGGCACCTTGCACGCCGTCGAGGTTGTAGAATGGTTGCAATTGGGCAATGCGATCGGGTGAGACGAGTTCGATGTTGAAATCCAACGCACGTCCGACCGACAATGTGTGGCGCAGCCAGTCCATTTCGTCGTCCGTGTACGCAAGCCGAAATGAGCCGCAGCCATGCCATGTGACCGCCTGACCGGTTTCGGCCTCAAGCGCCCCTGAATAGAGGCCAATGTTGTAATCGACCATTTTGCCCAGCCCGTATGAGCTTGTCGAATGCGTGATTTGTCCCGCCGCGTGCCATGTCGAGCCGCTTGTTAGTTCCGCCTTTTCCAGCAGGATCGTGTCGCTCCCCCAGCCCTCATGCGCCAAATGGTAGGCCAAACCGACCCCCATGACGCCGCCGCCAACGATGACGACGCGGGCGTGTTCGGGCAGTTGTTTCTCGGCCATTTAGGGAATCCGTTCTTGAGTCGCGATTTCTCTCGACATGCTATTGATACAATTGTACCGTCGTCAATCATGAATAATACAAATGTATCACAAACAGTCTTGATGAAACTCACAGACGAGTGGGAGGCCCTCACCCCCGAGGCCCAAAAGGCTGCGCGCTTTGTGCTGGAGAATCCGCAAGAGGTCGGCGTATCAACCGTGCGCGAAATCGCTGAAGCTGCGAATGTGAATCCGAATACCTTTGTACGAATGGCGCGTCAGGTGGGGTTTGACGGTTACGAGGATTTCAGAACACCCTTCCGCGAGGCGATCCGACAGGGCAGTGTCAGCTTTCCAGACCGTGCACGCTGGTTGCAGGACGTCGCCGGACAAGGTGCGCTTGGCGCGCTTTATGCGGATATGGTCGGGTCGGCGCTAAAGAACGTGCAGGAAACCTTTAACGCGATCCCTGTTGAGGACCTCGAACGCGCTGCAAGGGACGTCTGGCAATCTCGGGCGGTTTATACCTTGGGTGTTGGGGTGAACAATTCGAATGCCAGAAACTTCACCTATCTGGCCTCGACCGGCATGGTGAATTTTCACGCCATCCCGCGCCCCGGATCAACGCCCGTCGATGACATCGCTTGGGCGGATAAGTCCGACGTTCTGATTGCGATCACATGCAAGCCATACCGATCTGAGGTGGTTGAAACCGTTAAGCTCGCCCGTGAGCAGGGTATGAAAATTATCGCGATTTCCGACAGCCCCGCCAGCCCGATTATCCTGAACAGTGACCACGGATTTGTGGTGTCGGCCGATACGCCCCAATTCTTTCCATCGTCAGTATCGACGATAGCCTTGTTGGAAACGCTGCTGAGTTTCGTGATTGCCGTTGCCACGCCTGAAATTGTTGAGCGGGTCGAAAAGTTCCATTTGCGCCGTCACCAGCTCGGCATCTACAAGGAGGACCGCTCATGACTGAAACCCTTTTGCAATCTGGTCCTCTGCGGTCGCTTGCGGCGCGTTACTATACCGATCCTGCGGTGTTTGAAGCGGAAATGGCGAGGCTATTGGCGCGTACATGGCAGTTTGGGTGTCACGTCAACGAAATCCCAAATGTCGGCGATTACATCACGTTTGAAATTGCGGGACAAAACCTGTTTGCAGTCCGAGGGCGCGACGACGTTATTCGTTGCTTTTACAACGTCTGCCAGCACCGAGCACATGAATTGGTCAAAGGCAGCGGCAATGCACGTGTCGTCGTTTGCCCTTATCATCAATGGTCCTATGAGTTGACAGGTGGTCTCAGGGCCGGACCAAACGTTAAATCCGTGCCGGGGTTTGATCGCTCAAAAATCTGCCTGACTGAGGTGCGAGTCGAAGATTTTAACGGGTTTTTGTTCGTAAACCTCGACCCCGATGCGGAACCGATGGAGGTTTGGTATCCCGGAGTGCGCGAAGAAATTGCGGCCTACGTTCCGAACTATGGCGACCTTGCCCCGCTTGAATGGGTGGAGTGCCCAGAGGCCTGCAATTGGAAGGTATCGGTCGAAAACTATTCCGAATGCTATCATTGCCCGCAGTGTCATCCGACTTTTGCGCAAGGCGTCGTAAAGCCCGAAACCTATGACATTCAGCCGATGGAGAACGGCTATGTCTTGCGTCATTTGACTGAGTGTCAATCGCTTGACAAGATGACTTATCCTATTGATTTGGCAGCGAATGAACACGCGGGCGAATATCGATCATGGTTCCTCTGGCCGATGTTTTCATTCCAGTGTTATCCGGGAAATATCCTGAACACCTATCATTGGCGGGCCAGGGATCCCGACACTTGCACAGTCTATCGCGGTTGGTATTCCAAGAACGGTGCCGAGGATAAAGTCATTCGTGATCTTGCGATCCAAGACCGGGAAACCACCGTGGCCGAGGACATTGAACTGGTTGAAAGCGTGCAGCGCGGACTGAAGTCCAAAGGCTATGTGCCCGGGCCGCTTGTCGTGGATCCGAATTGCGGAGTCATGTCCGAACACTCGATCGCCAAACTGCAACAATGGATGCGCGAGGCGGTTGACGGTGTGAATTCGTGAGTGGTTGTGAAGCAAGAAAAGAAAATAAAATCAACGCATTGAAAGGCAAAATTCATCCATGTTGATGCCCGAGAAATGGAGACCCGAACACAAGCTGTTCCCCCATCAGGTTGGCTTTACCTGTCCGCCGTTTGATTACGACGCAGCGCCGTCGGATTTCCTTCGGATCGCGCCCGAAAGCGTTGGCGTTCACGGCTGGATGCTTCACGCACCGGATTATGCGCATGGTTTGGATCAGCGAAAACAAAACTTTGGAATGATGGATGATTTCTGCCACTGCATGTCGCGCAATGGGGCCGATGTGGCCGCGCAGGTCGGGTCAAACTGGGTGCACGCCAGTGGTTTGGGGGTCGAGGGTATAAGGCGGCATTGCGCTGATCTGTCTGACAAATACGGTCTCGCGTTTCACATGGCGGGTTATGCGATGGTTGAGGCCCTGCGGGAAATGAATATTGAGAAAGTTGCGTTGAATGCCGCGTACCATTGGCCGGCCTGGTGGCAGGGGACGGTCGGTTTTTTGCAAGAGGCTGGCTTTGATGTGCTGTGGGCGGGCAATTTTCACGACCAAGGGTGGTTTCCCTCGCAAGAGATCGTGAACGATCACCGTTGGGTGTTTGACGGCGATTTGGCGCTAAAAAGTTTTGAATACGTCGCCGAGCAAGCGCCAGATGCCGACGCCTATCTTATCAATGGTATGTGTAACTTCCGCTCTGGCCCAAATGGCCTGCCGCAACGCCCCTTGCAGCTGACAGAAATGCTGGAAGCGACTTGGGGCAAACCGGTTATCGGCCATGACACAGCGCTTTACTGGCGGGTCTTCAAATCGCTTGGCCTGCGACCGAATGTGTCCCGAGGCACCTTGCTGAACTCTCTTTAATTTTAGGACATTGAGGATCGAAGATGCATAAGATTGTCGCCCTTTGGGCCGTTCCAAGATCCACCTCAACCGCTTTTGAATGGATGATGCGTCAGCGCGGCGACCTTGAGTGTCTGCACGAACCTTTCGGAGAGGCATGGTATCAAGGCGAGGCCCCGATGTGGCAGCGTTTCAAGCCGGGCGAGGTTACAACCCCCGGTTTGACACTTGAAACTGTCTGGCAGGACATGCAACGCCGCGCCGCCGACGGCCCGCTCTTCATCAAGGACTTTCCGCATTACATCAATCATATGTGGACACCCGATTTTCTGGCCAATTTCACACATGTGTTTCTCATTCGCGATCCAGCCAAAACGATCACATCCATGTTCAACAAATGGCCCGACTTTCACGAAGGCGAGGTCGGTTTCCCTGAACAACGCGCTCTGTTTGATCTTTTGAGCGCACTCAATGGCTCACCCATGCCCGTGATCGATAGCGATGATCTGTTGGAAGACCCCATGGGCATGAC
>JBELFK010000101.1:0-10886 GCA_042092935.1 Paracoccaceae bacterium
CTGAAGGTGCGCATGTCATGGGACTAATTGAGACTTATCGTCGAACGCTTGAGCTTTCTGAGCTAGAGGCCCGCTTGATAGCGTTGGAGAAGGCCAATGCGGCTTAGAGGACGGGTTTCGAAATTGGAGGCGAAGAATGCCCGCGGGGCTGCGCACAAACCTTCAACAATCATGATCCGTTCGGTCGTGGCTAAAGATGGCGAACAATTGACGTCCCAAGTACTCTCTGCATTGGTTTTAACGGCTAACGGCTGCAAAACGTTGCAACGTGAAACCAACGAGACAGAGGATGCTTTTAAAGGGCGGATTGAGGTCGCTGGCTCAACATAAATTAAGGCTAAGCGATCTTAATCTGTGGGTCTGTTTAGCAAAAAGGACTCTGCTACTTAGAGGGCTCAGTTCTACGCTGCCTTGTCTCGCTGAATGTCTCGCTGATTTAGCGGACAACTTAATTTCTTACGGTTAAGTCTTTGAATAATTGGCGATCCCTGAAGGACTCGAACCCTCAACCTGCTGATTAGAAGTCAGCTGCTCTATCCAGTTGAGCTAAGGGACCGCTGGTGCCCTTTTCGGGCAGAAAGTCGTCTAGATCAAGCGCCGAACGACGGGTTAATGCGTCCAGGGGCCTCGGCGGTTGGTGGCGAAGTTTTCACCGTAGCCGCCTGCGCGGATGTTTGGCTTGCGGGTGTGCGGATCAAACACCTGCGCTTCGATACCATTGTCCTTGGCATATTCAATCGCCGCGTCTTTGCTTTCGAATTTCAGCTTCACCTGGGCTTGCGTGTCAGACGACGAGGTCCAGCCCATCAGCGGGTCGATTTCACGCGACGAGGCCGGTGCGAATTCCAGAACCCAAATCTTGGTTTTGCCCATACCGGATTGCATGGCGTTGCGGGCGGGCTGATAGATTCGTGCTTGCATGTCAAACTCCAATAGTCACCCGCGTTATCGTCAAAATTGCATCGCGGTGCAAGGCGACAAAAGAGTTCGGGGTTGAATCCCGATGGAAAAAGAACAAATCTGGAACAACCTTATGTTTGAGTCCCCGATATGCCTGAAGCCATGACCGATCAACCCGCCCCCTTGATGCACGCCCCGGCCGAGGACGTGGCCTCACGCGGGAAACTTGAGGGCGGCAAGGCCTTCGTTTTGCATTCGGAGTTTGAACCGGCTGGCGATCAGCCAACAGCGATTGCAGAGCTGAGCGACGCCATTCGCGGCGGCGAGAGGGATCAGGTTCTTCTTGGTGCGACGGGCACGGGCAAGACCTACACGATTGCCAAAGTGATCGAGGCGACACAGCGACCCGCGATTATTCTGGCCCCCAACAAGACGCTTGCCGCGCAGTTGTATGGTGAATTCAAAAGTTTCTTTCCCGAAAACTCGGTCGAGTATTTCGTCAGCTTTTACGACTACTACCAACCCGAGGCCTATGTTGCCCGTTCGGACACCTATATCGAGAAAGAATCCCAGATCAACGAACAGATCGACCGGATGCGCCACTCGGCCACACGGGCGCTGCTTGAGCGGGACGATGTGATTATTGTCGCCTCGGTCAGTTGTATCTATGGCATCGGTTCGGTTGAAACCTATGGGGCGATGACGCAGGATCTTCACGCGGGGAAGGAATACGACCAACGCCAGATCATCGCGGATTTGGTCGCCCAGCAGTACAAGCGCAACGATCAGGCGTTTCAACGCGGGTCATTTCGGGTGCGCGGCGATGTGTTGGAAATCTTCCCTGCGCACCTTGAGGATCGCGCTTGGCGGCTGTCGTTCTTTGGCGAGGAACTTGAGAAAATCACCGAGTTTGACCCTTTGACGGGAGAGAAAACCGACACCTTTGACCGGATCAGGGTCTATGCGAACTCGCACTATGTGACGCCGAAACCGACGATGCAGCAGGCCATCATCAGTATCAAGCAAGAGTTGAAACTGCGCCTGAACCAATTGGTTGACGAAGGAAAACTGCTTGAGGCGCAGCGCTTGGAGCAGCGCTGCAATTTCGACGTTGAGATGCTTGAAGCGACAGGGGTGTGCAACGGGATCGAGAACTATTCCCGCTACCTGACGGGTCGGGCCCCAGGTGAGCCGCCCCCCACCCTGTTCGAATTCATCCCCGACAACGCGATTGTCTTTGCCGATGAAAGCCATGTGTCGGTGCCGCAGATCGGCGGGATGTATAAGGGCGACTATCGCCGGAAGTTTACTCTGGCCGAGCACGGGTTCCGCCTGCCGTCTTGCATGGACAACCGCCCGCTGAAGTTTGAGGAATGGGACGCGATGCGCCCGCAGTCGGTGTTCGTGTCAGCGACTCCGTCAAACTGGGAGCTTGAGCAAACCGGCGGCGTGTTTACCGAACAGGTCATTCGCCCGACGGGCCTGATCGACCCACAGGTTGAAATCCGACCGGTTGAAATGCAGGTCGATGATTTGCTCGATGAAGTGCGCAGGGTGACCGCTGACGGCTACCGCACGTTGGTGACGACGCTGACCAAGCGCATGGCCGAAGACCTGACGGAGTATCTGCACGAGCAGGGGATCAAGGTTCGCTACATGCACTCGGACATCGACACGCTTGAGCGGATCGAGATCCTGCGCGATCTGCGGCTCGGGGCGTTTGACGTGTTGATCGGGATCAACTTGCTGCGCGAGGGGCTGGATATTCCCGAGTGCGGCTTGGTGGCGATTCTGGATGCGGATAAAGAGGGCTTCCTGCGCTCGGAAACCTCGCTCATTCAAACCATCGGACGGGCCGCACGCAACGCCGACGGGCGGGTGATTATGTATGCCGACCGCATCACCGGTTCGATGGAGCGCGCCCTTGCCGAAACCGATCGACGCCGCGAAAAACAGGTGGCTTATAATGTTGAACACGGCATCACCCCCGAGACGGTAAAGAAGAACGTCGATGATGTCTTGGCGGGGCTCTATCAGGGCGACACCGACATGAGCCGCGTGACGGCGCAGATCGATAAACCTCTGCATGGCGGCAACCTCGAGAAGGTTTTGGAAGGCATGCGCGAAGACATGCGCAAGGCGGCCGAGAACCTCGAATTCGAAGAAGCGGCGCGTCTGAGAGACGAGGTTAAGCGGCTTGAGGCCGTTGACCTGATCGTCGCCGACGACCCCTTTGCACGGCAAGCGGCTGTCGAGGCGGCATCTGAAAAGGCCGCCAAGGGCCGTGGACGGAGTTCGGCGGGGAGGGCCGGGCAGAGAGGCGGGAATGTGAGGCGGCGGGGGAGGTAGCGCGATGGATCAAGGTAGAAGATGTTGGACAATCTGTAACTCTAAAGTATCGTATCGTACACTAGAACTGTCTATGGAGTAACAATGCCCTCGCAAGACAAACCCTATTTCATGATTTTGCATGAATGGGCGGAAAAGCACCTTAAACAAGGTCAAGAGTTTACACGGCACGATGTGCTTCGATGGTTTCAGAAAAACTATCCAACAGCGAATGAAGGTACGATTACCGCCCAGCTCGGCTATATGACAACAAACCGTCCGAGCCGCATACATAACTTAATGTCCAAGCCAGGCGCTGGGCGTGATCTCTTCTTTCAGGTTAAGCGCGGTGTCTTCAGGTTATATGATCCATCAAGCGATCCAACCCCGATCTACCTGAACGGATCTGGCGGCTATGATTCACACTCTGAATCCGTCTCCGGCGTGCCTGATGAGACTTTCACTCGTGTTTCTAGTGAAGATCAGACAAATTCGTCTGCATTTGCGTATGAACACGATCTACAACACTTTCTAGTCCGCAATCTTGAGAAAGTTGAGTATGGCCTAACGCCATATGGGGGAAGTATCGAAACAAGCATCGAGTTCAACGCTGGCGGGCGTCGAATTGATATTCTTGCAGTAGATAAATCTGGCAAGTTTGTCGTAATCGAACTTAAAGTTTCGCGTGGATACGATCGCGTCCTCGGACAATTGTCTCGCTATATGGCTTGGGTAAAGCAGGAGCTATCTCCTGAATCCAGTGTTCGTGGCATCATAATTGCTCGCGAGATTAGCGATGACCTTAAATTGGCAACTTCACTAAATCCACTAATCTCATGTTTTGAATATGATATCTCTTTCTCACTAAATTCGATTGAGTGAATAGCAGCCACACATCGCTACAGGGACGCTGCCCCGCCCATGCGGAGGTGTATTCGAAACCTCGCGCCCCACAGCTGACCCATGTCTTCAACAGAAAATCCACCCACCGCCGAAGTTTCGTTTCCACCCCACCGGGCCAACGCCCGCGCATTTGAAAAAAACCGGAATGGGGTTTCGCTTCGGACATCAGGCCAGACGTGGTCTTTGCGGACGTTTTATGACATTCACCCGCTAAATGTATTCCACGACCACGACTGATGACCCAAATCACTGAATATTCCACCACCTACGCCGACCTTAGCGGTAAGCCGGAACCCCATAGCCAGACCGAGGCATTGCGGATTCGCACCAGCCATAGGGACGGGGCGATTGCGCCCACGGTCTCGGTAGTGGTGCCGATTTTCAACAAGGCGGAGATTCTGAAGGATATGCTGACGAAGCTCGTCGGCTCTCTGTCCTTGCCGTTCGAGTTGATCCTGATCGACGACGCCTCGGGTGATGCTTCGGCCCAGATCGCTTGGGATTTTCTGCAAGGCGCTGATCTGGCTGACTGGACCCTCGTGGAAACGCCTGTGCCGCTTTATGAAACAGCGTGCGACAATATCGGGGCGGCGCTTGCCAGGGGCATGTATTTCCTTGAAGTGCAGAGCGATATTTTCATTGAAGACGCAGGTTTCGACGCGCGTCTGATGCGGGCTTTGGAGCATGGCAATCTCAGCAGCATCAGTGGCCGCGCCTGTCATGGGTATGGCAATTTGCTGCCGGTGAAGCAGCATTTGCGCACGTGTTTTATCAATGGTTTTCGTCCGCAGCATCTGGTGGCCGACTTTCAGGGGCGCGGGTTCATGGGGGGCAATATGTTTCGCGCGTCAAAACCGGTGCGTCGCAAAAACATCTATTGGAAAGCCCCGACCAATAATCGTGGACCCTGGATGGTCAAAATGGCGACGTTTCAGCGCTATGGTTTTTTGGATTCCGAGAATTTCTTTCTTGGGTTTGATGACCATGAATTTAACTATCGTTGCGGGCAATTTGGGATGCGTGCGGGCTACATGCCGGTCAATATCTACTCGCGAGAGATGGACGGTTCGACCCGCCAGAAGCGGACTGGCAAAAACTTGGAAATCTTTCAGGAAATGACCACGACAAAGCAGGGGCCACAGGATTTGTTGAACTGTTTGCGAAACGTGCCATCAAGCGGCGTTGAAAAGGTCAAGCTGCCCTAAAAGTGGCTGGTTTTTTGCGGTGCATCTGAACGGCAATGCAAAAAGGTGACCGCCAGATGACTCTGGGCTATCATCGTCACCAAAAAGGGGCGCTGATGTCTGACTGCATTCCCAAGGCCTATGTCAAAACCAATTGTCCGTTTTCCTTTAAGTTCCGGCTTTTCGCGCTCGAGGCCGGTCTGGCCGATCGGTTTGAGTTTGTGGAACTCGATGTGGATGCCCCGCGCCATGCTGACGACAAAGCCGACTTAAAGCGCCGCGTTGGACGGAGCCACATGTTTCCGATTGTTGAAATCGCAGAGGGCGCGTTTATGGACGATTCAGACTTGCTGATCGACCACTTCGCAAAGCTCCACGCCGTTGACGACCGTCAACTCGGGACTTTGAATTTCTATCGCGACGGGTTGTTCCCGACGTTTTTAGAGATGTTCCACATCCTCGCGACGCCGCTGGGATGGATCGCAAGGCGAGGGCGCAAGCCGAAAGCATTTAGATAGAGAAGGATGCACAATGAGTTTTCTAGTGAGTTACACGTTAAAGGACCCAGCCGGTTTTGCCGGCCAGGTTGCCGCGATGGAGACCCTGGTCGCCGATTTGAAAGCCACCGGAATTGACGGGTTGGAATATTCCTGTTTTTCCACCGGCGAGAAAACTGAATTCCTCGGGGTTCTGGAATTTCGCGATGATGTCGTGAAGCAGGCCTTTCTCGATAGCGCGGCCTTTGCCCGCTACAAAGAACGGGTCGGGCCGACGTTTGCCAGCCCGCCCGCGACGCGGGACATCTTCGCGATCGCGTCGACGAAGGTTTAGCGCACCACGTGCACCGAGCATTTGGCGTGGCGCACCACTTGGTGCGCGGTTGAGCCGAGCAAATAGTCCGACATTGCCGGACGGTGCGATGCGAGGATGATGAGGTCAGTACCTGCGGTTTCGGCAAAGTCGAGGATCGTCGCGCCCGAGTGGCCGCTAACGACCTCGGCGGTGCAATTGGGGATCGTGCCGGCGAGCGTATCAAGCTCGGTTTTCAGCCCGGCGCGGCTGTTTTCGATATAGCCTTCCGGCATGTAGGTTGTTGCATATCCGGGAACGCGCTCCATCACATGCAGGATGGTGATTTTTGTGGAACCGTCGGCAAGATGCTTGGCGATTTCAAGTGACTGATTTGAATCGCGATCCCCATCGAAGGAAATTGGGACAAGAATATTTTTATACACGGCATTCTCCTTTTCGTTAAAAGAAGTATGCGCTTTGCATCGTTTTTTGGCCTTGATCTAAGTCATATGTTTTTACTCGCCAAAGACTGCTGACACGTCATACATCACCGGCTCAAAACTGCGGCAAAGCTCGTTGATTTGCCGATTGCGGGCACGCATTTCGTCGCTGCGGAGCATGGCCTGAAAGTCTTCGCGTTTTTGCCATTGGGAATAATTGGCGATGCGGGTTTGGGCGTCGTTTACATGTAGCCCTGCGCCGATAAATCCGGGTTGCTTTGAGATAAAGCTGTCATAAGCGTCGTTCAGCGCTTCGAGTAGATCCTGGCATGTGCCCGGTGTCATTTCGAATGTGGTGATGACGGTTTGGCAGGGCGAAGGTTGGCTGATTTTGGGCATGCGAGACTCCTTTACGCTTTAATGCAGCCTAGCACAGGAACGCAAAAGGCGAAGCGGTTTAGCGTGAAAGATGCGACATAACTTCGTCAAACAGCGCTTCGAATTCATCGGCGGCTTTGGTTGCACGCGGCATTTCGCGCACAGCTTTGCCGAGGCCCAGTGCTTCGGCATAGGCGACGCGGTTGGCGAGGGTTGCTTGGGCAAGCGCGGCGTCGAGCTGCGCTGCGGATTGCGCGATGTCATGGCCAAGGCGGGTGTTGGGCTTGATCCTGTTCAAGGTGATGAGGGCAGGGCGATTTTCGCGTCGTGCAAGGTCCAGCACGCCTTCGGTGGCCCAAAGATCGACATGCGATGCGGCCACGGGCACGACAACAAGGTCAGCCACGCGAAGTGCCGGGCGCAGGTCGCTGTCAGCTTTTGGCGGCGTGTCGATCACCACCAAATCGACATTCGCGGCCAGTTTGCCGACCTCGTAGGCGACACCCCACGCCGAGGCGGTCGACAGGTCAAGGTCAGGCTTGTCGTGATGCTCAAGGCGGGTCATGAACCAACGCCCCAAGCTGCCTTGCGGGTCGGTGTCGACAACGGCGACCTTGAGACCGCGATAGACGGCCTCGATCGCGAGGTTGATGGCCAGCGTGGTTTTCCCGCTGCCGCCTTTTTGTTGTGCGATGGTGATTACGTGGCCGGTCATCTCTGCCTCATGCATTGCTGCAATGCAGCATGTAGGCGTTTTGGGCGGGCACAAGGGACAGAACCGCACGGGCAAAAGAAAGCCCGCCGGTGTGGCGGGCTTTGCAAGGCATCAGAGCGGATTGTCCATTCGGACGGTGACGGACACTTTGCCCGAGGTGCCTTCGGGCCAGGTGAGGTTGACGTCGCCCTTGTTGGGGCCTTGCTTGGTCACCGCGTAGGGTTGCGAGAAATTGGCACCCCCCGAGCCATTGAGGATCGCCCCGTCAGGCATGACCGAGGTCACCCGTCGGGCGTAGCCGCCAAAGGGCAATTGACCGGCGGTTTCAACGGTCCAGACCGACGACGCCGAGATCTGGTCGTGGTGCACGACCAGCGGATTGAAAACATCGTTGTCGATGGTGTTAAAGGTGTTCCCCTGAAAGATCACGTTGCGCATGCGATCAAAATTCAGATCCGCGAAGGATGTATCCACGGCCTCGACCCGATCAATGCTTCCGTTCAGGGTGCGGAACACATTGCCCGTGACGTTGAGTCCGTGGATGAAGTGATTGGCCCCATGCGGTTTGATGACAATAAAGTTGAACCACGGCGCGACATCGTTGCAGGTGAAAATATTGTCGCCAAGCGTCAGCCCGCCAAAGGAAAACTCGTTGGATTGCTCGGGGTAGGGATCGTGTTCGTTGGACCATTCGACAAAGTTGTTGTCGATGTAATTGCCGTCGATGGTTGATTTGCAATTGGTCTGGGTGATGACAAGCCCCGCGTCCCGAATGCCTGCGGGTTCGTTGTCACCGTGGAACCAGTGGTTGCCGCTGATAAGATTGCCCGACCCCGCAAGGATCGCGAAGTGGCGGGTGTGCACGCAGCGATTGTCGCGGATTTTGACGTCGTTGCCCGCCGCGTTCAACGCGATGTTGACGCGATCCTGAACCTTCGCAGGGCTTTCCGCCGACAGAAACTGGCAGCGGTCGATCATCATGCCCTGACAGCCTTCGCCGGGGGAACTGATGCCGCGATCTTTCGGTCGGGTCAGATGGCAGTCTTTGACGCTGAAGGAAATGCCCGCAGGGGCCATGAGAATACCGCTTGCCCGTGCGCTGCATTGGAACTCGATCCCCTCGATCACAAATTTCGCGATGCTGTCAAAACCGCTGAAATCCAGCAGGTACTTGTGCCGCGTGAAGGTGAAATTCTGTGTGCCTTCGGCATCATAAAGCGGCAAAGACAACGTAAGAGTGCCCGCACCGATGTTCACTTCGCGCACGTAGACCTCGCGTCCGACGCCCGTGCCGGTGATAATGGCACCGACAGGGATATTGGCGACATTCGCCACCGACGTCAGTTGAAAGGGGTTGGACGCCGTGTAACTTGCCAATGAGGTGAAGGTTTCGCTGGTCCAGCGTGGTGACTCTTTGGCGTAAAACTGACCGTTCCGGATGACGCGGCGGGTGGCGTATGACGTGCGATTGGGAACCGCGGCTTGCAGGTCGATCGGTTCCGTAAGCTCGACCCGTCGCCCGCCCATATCGAGGCTTTCATGACCCGAGCTGTTGAGCAGGGATTGGAACGCTTTCTTGAAGCCTGTGGCCTCGTCGCCAAAGGCGTCGATATAGCTTGGCAAGTCAAAGTTCTTGGTCAACGAGAGGATTGCGTCGTCCGGCATCACGGCCGTCCCATGAAACACAGCACGGTTTTTAAACGACACATTATCCGCGAGGTAATAGACCCCTGTTGGCACCAAAACATCGCGCCCCTCCGCCGCGTCATCCGCTGCCAGAAACGCGGCCGTGTCGTCCACCAAACCGTCGCCGACTGCGCCATAGTCGCGCACATCGACCCATCCCATCATATCGCGGAGGAAATACTGGGTGACGTCCTCGATCTCGATGTCGTCAATGCGTACGACGCCACCATTCGGGCCGGTCAGATCAAGCCCGAAATGCCCGTAGAGAGCCTCGGTGCCCCACGGCATATCGACACCGGTGCGGGTGCCAGAGCCGACGATGGCGGTCACTTCGACGACCTTTCCGTAGCTGTCCAATGCGACAGTGGGAGATGTCTCGGTCAGGCCCGTGACATGCACATTGCCCGCGCCACCCGCCCAACCGGCGATGCGAACCGACGAGAAATTGCCGCTGATCGCTTTGATGCGGACCTTGATTTGAAGGTAGCACCCGGGAAGCAGGGGTGTTTCGCCCATGTAGCGCAGCTTCTGAACGCCTTCGGTTTTCTGCATCTCAAGGCAGTTGCCAAAATCCTGATCCGCCGGGACATAGGCCGCGTTGCTTGCGCCATCGTAAGTGTCCGACCCCGGCGTGCCGTCGCCACTGGACCACATGGCCAATCCACCCGAGAAACTGGGTGGTGTGAAGATAAGTCCGTCTGTGATTGCTTTGTTCATTGTGCTGCCTTTCAATTGGCCCGTAGGGCCGCCTAATGGCCGGAAAGATGTCGAGCGAATGGTTAACGAAGTCCGTTTCCTGCGCACGGTGGTGCGCATGTGCGGACGCTTGCGGTCGCCGTGAAAACCATTGCGGCCAAATGGCTGAATTTTGGCTCAATGGTTGACCCTTGTTGGTTCAGTCTCCAAATAGCGGACTGTAACTATGAGGATCGTCCATGGCACATGCACCGGGACAAGGCGTCGAAAACGAGAGAGAAGTCTCAAAACGCGTAGGCGCGTTGCGTGCGCTGGGGCCGTTCTTGCTGCCCTACCGCTGGTTGGCGATTTTCGCAGGCATTGCCTTGGTTCTGACGGCGGCCATATCACTGGCCCTGCCGCTTGCGGTGCGCGATGTCGTGGACAACTTTGGTGCCTCGGACGTAACCGTGATGGACCGGTACTTTGCGGCTGCGATCGTCACCGCGGGCCTTTTGGCGGCGGGAACGGCGTTGCGCTATGCGCTTGTGACCCGCCTGGGCGAGCGTGTCGTGGCCGACATTCGCATGGCTGTCTTTGATCGCACCATCGGCATGAGTCCTGCGTTCTTTGAAAAGGTGATGACGGGTGAAGTTTTGTCACGCATCACGACCGACACCACTTTGATTCTATCGGTCATCGGTTCGTCGATTTCAGTCGCCTTGCGCAACGTTCTGATTTTCTCGGGAGGGTTGGTGCTGATGCTATTCACATCGGCAAAACTGACGGGCCTTGTCTTGTTGATCGTGCCGGCGGTGATCTTGCCGATCATTCTTCTCGGGCGGCGCTTGCGCACGCTGAGCCGCGAAAATCAGGACTGGATCG
>JBELFK010000102.1:0-10660 GCA_042092935.1 Paracoccaceae bacterium
TGCCTCTTCTGGGCACCAATTTTTCTCAAATTTTGTTAATCAAAGCATTGGCATGGCCGGGCCGCTCGCCATTTGGAAATTGTTGTCAATTTGACTTTTCCTAGAATGCATTCTATTAATAATATATGTGAAATGGATGAGGTGTTAGAATGTTCCCAATGAAAAATCAAAAAAGTCTGCAAGTCATTTTGATTGCCTCGCTCTCACTCGGGGTTGCAACGCAATCAACAGCGCTGCCAGTGTGCAATGAGACGAGCTTTAAACTTGAAAAACAAACCTCTGCGCCAGACTTCCGACGCAGCAACGTGCCAACATGCGATGGGCGGTTTGTTTCGGGCTTTCAGATTCTCGGCGACGGGATCACGTGGTACGCCGACGCGATTCACGCGAATGAGTGCTTTAATATGGACGTCGAGTTTTTACCGGCTGATGTGAGCGCCCTGGACACGGATTCGGCCGTCGAGTACCTCGGGTTCGAAGTTGACGTCTATCGCCGTGTCGAGAAATCCTGCGCGCGGTAGAGCTGGTTTTGCCATAACACTACGGGGGGTGCTGACGTCTTAGCCTTGATGAGAATGCCTATCGCGAGTTCGGTCCGCATCCCGAGGGGGTGGGCCTCTTAATCAGCGGGGTTTCACAGATGTGGCCAATTGTCTGGAAATTTTGCCGCACATACGCGAAGGTTGGCGGAAATACTTTCAGTCATGGAGGATACCTAATGCGCTCACGATCCCTCAAAGTTATTGCCCTGCCGCTATTGCTATCGCTCGCCAGTGGCGCTTGGGCCGAAGGTCGGCAGGCAATCATCATTGCCAACAGGTCCTACGAGGATCTCGCGAATGTCTCGGGGGCCGCATCTGCGCTTGCACTTAGTCAGGATCTGCGTGCGGCTGATTTTCAGGTTTCGACGTTTTCCAACCTCGATGCTCGCGCCATGCGGCGGGCTGTGGCGGTCATTGAGGATGTCATCGAAACCGCAGACGAACTTCTTGTGCTTGTCAGCGGTCAGATTACGCGATCTTCGGGCAACGATTGGTTGCTGGCGACCAATGCGACGACGCGCGCGGGCTTGATGCCGGGGGACGACGCGTTGTCGCTTGAAGCGCTTGCGCAAGCCATGAGCGCGTCGGGTGCGTCAGCGGTTTTATTGGCTGGGGACGCCCAGTTGCGCGGGATGGATGTGCCTCAGGGCGTCACGGTGTTTTCTGGCGAAACCACGTCTTTGGTCGCATTGGTGCGCAATGGGTTGCTGGTTGAGGGGCGGGCGTTGCTTGACGTCGCAGCGCGTGCCGGTCGCGGTGTTGCGGTGGGGGGCTACCTGCCAAAGGGACGTGCGTTTTTGAGCGCTGGCACCGGCGGCACGTCTCTGCCGGACGGTGTTTCCGAACGCGACATTGAGAATTTGCTGTTCGCGCGTGCAAAAGCGGCCAATTCCGAAGCCGCGCTGTCCGCGTTTCTTGAACGTTATCCCTCGGGTGCAAACGCAGCGATCGCGCGGGATCTTTTGTCGGATTTGACCAAAACCCCGACGGAACGTGCCCGCGACGAAGAGACTGAACTTCACCTGACGCGCACTGAAAAACGGGCGATCCAGGCGGATTTGACTATGTTGGGCTTTGACACCAACGGCGTGGACGGGCTGTTCGGGCGTGGGACGCGCTCGGCTATCCGGCGCTGGCAGGCTGCGAATGGATTGGACACCACGGGCTATCTGAACCAGTCTCAGGTCACGTCATTGCAGGATATGGCGATTGATGTGCGTCTGGAACAGGAACGCAGTGACGCTGCCTATTGGCGTCAGACCGGGCGGACAGGGACATCCGAGGGCTATACCGCCTATCTGAATCGCTATCCAAACGGAATTTTTGCCGAGATTGCCAAACAGGAGTTGGCGGATCTTCAAAACGCGGCCGAGGCACGGGCTTGGGCGGAGACGCGGCAAGTGAACACCGAAACAGCCTATCGGGATTTCCTGACCGCTTATCCGCAAGGCGTTTACGCAGCCGAGGCACAAGCAAGGTTGGAAGCCTTCGCGCCGACCGGTCCCACGCAAGCGCAAATCGACGAGGCGCAATCGCAAGAAAGCAAGGCCATGGCCAATGCGATCTTCCGCGTTTTGGCCGAGCAACGTCTGGCTGCGTTGGGCTTTAATCCCGGTGCCCTTGACGGGCGGTTTGACGAGGCAACGCGGGCCGCGATTGCACGGTATCAAGAGGCCAACGAATTGACCGTCACGGGGTATCTGGATGTGAAAAGCATCAATCGCCTGCTCAACAACTAGGCGAAGCAGCGGATTGGGGCGCTAGCCCCAGTCCATTACGACCTTACCCGCATTGCCCGAAAGCATGGCTGCAAAGCCGTCTTCGAAATCGTCGATGGTTATTCTGTGCGTGATGAGATCGCTGATGTCCAAGCCCGACTGCACGAGGGCGATCATCTTGTACCAGGTCTCATACATCTCGCGCCCGTAGATGCCCTTGACCGTCAACATTTTGAAAATGATCTCGTTCCAATCAACGGCAAATTCGGTCGGGGCAATGCCGAGCAAGGCGATTTTTCCACCGTTGTTCATACGCGAAATCATTTGCCGCATGGCGGGGGCGGCACCGGACATTTCCAGCCCGACGTCAAAGCCTTCGGCCATGCCGATGTCGTCCATGACATCGCGGAGCGTATCCGTGGACACATCGACCACATGTTGAACGCCCAGCTTTTTCGCCAGTGCGATGCGATAGGGGCTTATGTCGGTGATGACCACTTTGCGCGCACCGACTTTTTGCGCCACCAGCGCGCCCATGATCCCGATGGGGCCTGAGCCTGTGACCAACACATCCTCGCCAACAAGATCAAAGCTCAGGGCTGTGTGGACTGCGTTGCCCAAGGGGTCGAACACGGCGGCGATCTCATCGGGGATGTCGTCCGGAATCGGGACGACGTTGCTTTCGGGAATGCAGAGGTATTCGGCAAAGGCCCCCGCGCGATGCACGCCAACGCCAAGCGTGTTCCGGCAGAGTTGCCCGCGGCCAGCGCGACAATTGCGGCAGGCTCCGCAGACCAAATGCCCCTCGCCCGAGACCCTTTGACCGATGTTGTATTTGCGGGCGGCTGACCCGCAATCGACAATCTCACCGCAGAATTCGTGACCGACGACCATGGGTACAGGAACGGTTTTCGAGGACCATTCGTCCCATTTCCAGATGTGAACATCGGTGCCGCATATCGCCGATTTTCGCACCTTTATCAAAACGTCCTGCGGGCCGGGTTCGGGCACCGGGACATGCTCGAGCCACAAACCCGTTTCCGGTTTGGATTTCACAAGCGCTTTCATTTGATTGCTCATCGGATAATTCCCATCTCTTGCCCCACAGCGATAAAGGCGTCGATTGCACAATCAAGCTCTGCGCGACTGTGGGCCGCCGACATTTGTGTGCGAATTCTGTCCTGACCTTTGGGGACGACCGGAAAGCTGAAGGCCGCGACGTACACGCCCCTCGCGTCCAGCCTTGCCGCCATGTCCTGTGCCAGCTTCGGATCGCGCAGCATGACGGGGATGATTGGGTGTTCGCCCGGCAAAAGGTCGAATCCCGCCGCGCCCATGCGAGTGCGAAAATGCACGGCGTTTTCCATCAGACGGTCCCGCCGTTCGCTCGTGGCTTCCAGCATGTCGAGCACCTTGATCGAGGTTGCGGCGATCAGCGGCGCAAGGGTGTTTGAGAACAGGTATGGCCGTGAGCGTTGACGCAGCCAATCCACGACCTCGCTCTTGGCGCAGGTATAACCGCCAGACGCCCCGCCCAATGCTTTGCCAAGCGTGCCTGTCACGATGTCAACGCGGCCCATGACGTCGCAATGTTCGATACTGCCGCGCCCTGTCGCCCCGACAAAGCCGACGGCGTGGCTGTCATCGACCATAACCATCGCACCGTATTGATCCGCCAAATCACAAATCTGCCCGAGCTTTGCGATGTAACCGTCCATCGAGAAGACGCCATCGGTCGCGATCATTTTGAAGCGACTCCCTTGGGCCGCCTGCAACTGGCGCTCAAGATCGGCCATATCGGAATTCGCGTAGCGAAACCGCTTTGCCTTGCACAAACGCACGCCGTCAATGATCGAGGCGTGGTTCAAAGCGTCGGATATAATCGCATCCTCGGGGCCAAGGAGTGTCTCAAACAGACCGGCGTTCGCGTCAAAGCAGCTTGAATAGAGGATCGTATCCTCAAACCCGAGGAAGTTCGCAATGCGGGCTTCAAGTTGCGTGTGTTCTTCCTGCGTGCCGCAGATGAAACGAACCGAGGACATGCCATATCCGTAGCGTGAAAGCGCTTCGCGTCCCGTTTCGATAAGCTCGGGGTTGTTGCTGAGGCCAAGGTAGTTGTTGGCACAAAGGTTGATGACATTCTTTCCACTTGCCAGCGACACCGTCCCCGCCTGTTGCGAGGTTATCACGCGCTCGGATTTATAGAGGCCCGTGTCCTTCAGGGTTGCGATTTCGGCGGCAAGGTGAGTGAGAAAAGGCGTCGTCATACGGCCCTCCTTGAAAACGCGCGCGGAATGTTGCGCCAAGCTAGCACAGTCAGCGTCGATCTGCCTGTGGTCAAGGCAATAAAATCATGACCGCATTCTTGACCCGTCAGTATCATACAAAGGACCACCCTGCACGACCGCGTCATACATCTGACCGAGGATTTCGACCTGAACCTTGCTGTCGGCAGCGCCACATTCAGAAGCGACATAGGCCATGGCGACGGATTTGCCGACATGGTGGGCGTACCCCCCTGACGTGATATAGCCAATCGCGCGGCCATCTTGCAGGACGGCTTCGTCCAGCGTCACGTCGATGTCGGTATCGACAACCAAAGTCACGAGCTTTCGGTCAACGCCCGTTGACTGGAAACCTAAGGTCGCCTCTTTGCCCACGAAGTCTTTCTTCCAGTTGATAAAAACATCCATGCCCGCCTCAATCGCGTTGAAATCGGGACGGAACTCAAGCCCCCATGCGCCCCAGCCTTTTTCAAGCCGCAGCGACATCAACGCGCGATTGCCATACCAGCGATAGCCGAGGTCGGCCCCTGCGTCCTCAATCGCTTCGGAGAGTTTGATGAGGTACTGCGGGCGGCAGTAGATCTCATAGCCCAACTCTCCTGAGAAGCTGATGCGGCTGAGAATGACGGGCACGCCGCCCACGAAGGTCTCGCGGATGTCGCGGAATTTGAACGCCTCGGCGCTGACGTCGTCTCGGGTGATGCGCTGCAAAAGGGTGCGCGCATTCGGGCCTGCGATGCCAATGCCGTGCCAATCACCGGTCTGGTTTTCATGCGTCACCCCCTCGGGCAAGGTTTTTGACCAGAAACGCGAGTGTGCGTCTTGCATGGTGCCTGAGCCGAATAGCATGAAGTGATCCTCGCCCAGGCAGGCCACGGTCAAATCCCCGTAGAGACGGCCTTTCTCGGTCAGCATGGGTGTCAGCGTTATACGCCCCTGCTTCGGGATATATCCCGCCATGGTCTTGTTCAGCCAGTCGCGCGCCCCGGTGCCTTTGATGACGTGTTTAGCAAAGTTCGCCAGTTCGATGCCACCAACTGCGCTGCGCACCGCTGCACATTCCTGCGCGACGTAGCTGTGGCTTCGGTTGCGCTCAAATGTCGGTTCCTCGAACGCGTCATCCGGGCTGTCGGCGAACCACAGAACATGCTCAAGCCCAAAGGCCTGCCCCATGCGGCCACCTTTGGCGACAAGCCGGTCATAGAGCGCCGTTGTCTGTTGCTTGCGCCCCTTCGGCAAAGTCTCATTCGGGAAGGTCATCACGAAGCGCCGCTCGTAGTTCTCGGTCGATTTCACCGTGCCCCAATCAGGCGAGGCCCACGTGCCAAACCGCGCAACGTCCATGGCCCAGACATCGATCGAAGGCTCGCCGTCGATCATCCATTCGGCCATGGTCAGACCGACGCCCCCGCCCTGACAAAAGCCCGCCATGACGCCAACAGCGCACCAGTAGTTGTGCATTCCCGGTACAGGGCCGATCATCGGATTGCCGTCAGGGCCAAAGGTGAAGGGTCCGTTTATCATGTCTTTGATGCCGGTTTCACCGATGGCCGGAATGCGTTCAAACGACATTTCCAAGCGGTCTGCGATCCGATCCAGATCGGGTTGCAGCAATTCGTGCCCAAAGTTCCACGGGGTTCCGCCAACTTTCCAAGGCGTCCCTTTGGGTTCATAGGTGCCCAGCAACATGCCGTCACGTTCCTGGCGGAAATAGATGTTCGCCTCGTAGTCGATACCTGCCGGTAGGCGGGACCCGTGGTTTGCGACAGCCTCGATGCGGTCCGTTAGCAAATAGTGGTGCTCCATCGGTTGCACGGGCAGGTTTAGCCCCGCCATATGTCCGACTTCACGCGCCCAAAGGCCACCGCAGTTCACCACGTGTTCGGCAATCACCACCCCGCGCGAGGTCGTGACCTCCCACATGCCGTCCGAGCGCATCTTGGTGCCCGTGACCGGCGTGTGCGTGAAATACTGCGCGCCGTAGTGGCGGGCTGATTTCGCGAATGCGTAGGTCGTGCCCGAAGGATCAAGATCCCCATCCTGATCGTCCCAGAGGGCGGCGTAATAGTGTTTCGGATCAATGAGAGGGTGGCGGCGGGCGACTTCCTCGGGGCTGATGAATTCCTGATCCAGCCCCATATACCGCGCCTTTGAGCGTTCGCG
Source organism: Paracoccaceae bacterium (assembly GCA_042092935.1). Lineage (GTDB taxonomy): Bacteria > Pseudomonadota > Alphaproteobacteria > Rhodobacterales > Rhodobacteraceae > JASMHC01. The sequence goes on from JBELFK010000102.1 coordinate 6,709, forward strand.
CTTTAAGTAGTCATACCACGCCTTGTTTGAGGCCAAATAGAACCCACCGGTCAGGTGCAACCCGACCGATTGGCCTGAAAGCTCTTCGATCTCTTTGTAGAGGTTGATCGTGTAGCTTTGCAGGCGGCTGATATTCGGGTCCGAGCTGATCGTGTGGATTTGCCCGGCGGCATGCCAACTCGAGCCGCTGGTCAATTCATCGCGCTCCAGCAGAATCGAGTCTTTCCAGCCAAATTTCGCCAGATGGAACAGGATTGAACACCCGACGACACCGCCGCCGATTATGACGACTTTGGCATGAGACGGCAGCGGCTTGCCGCGACCCGAGTCGTCTTTCTGGATGTTGAGTGCGTTCGCACCGCTTGGGTCATTGGTCATTTCAATATCCTTCTCGTCAGGCGTTCCGAAGCGGCAGGGGCTTTAGTACCAAGCATCGGGCAATTCTTCTTTGCGCTTGGCGACAAACGCGGCCAGCGCTTCTTCTATTGCGGGGTCAATCGGGGGTTTCTCGTAGTTATTCAACATGTCGTTCCAGCGTTCATAGGCCCGCTGTCGCATGTCCTTGGACCCCCCATCTTCCCAGCTTTCAACGTTTTCGCTATCGCTGAGTTTCGGTTCGTAGAAAGCCTCTTGATAGTGGCGCATCGTATGGGCGGACCCAAGGAAATGGCCCCCCGGGGCAACTTCCGCGTAGGCGTCCCGCGCAAAGGCTTCGCCGTCGGTGGCAAGCCCTTGCCCCAGCAGCTTTTGGTAGCCACCCAAGCGGTCCGCATCCATGATGAGCTTTTCAAAACCAGTGCAAAGACCGCCCTCAAGCCAGCCAGCAGAATGCAGCACAAAATTCGCCCCTGCCAACGCAGTCGAATGCATCGAATCCGCGCTTTCATAGGCGGCCTGCGCGTCTTCAACCTTGGATGCGGTCAGCGACCCGCCGCAGCGCAAAGGAATACCAAGCCGACGCGCCATTTGGCCGATCACATAGTTTGACACGACCGGTTCAGGCATCCCGAACGTCGGTGCGCCAGATTTCAGTGACATTGAGGACAGGAAATTCCCCATAACAAACGGCGCGCCTGGGCGCACAAGTTGTGAAAAGGCGCAGCACATCATCGCCTCGGCCATGGCTTGCGCGACCGAGGCGGCGGTGGACACAGGCCCCATTGCACCGGATAGAATGAAGGGAGCGACGACAATGCCCTGTCCTCGACCGCAATAGGTGCGAATGGCCTCGGTTACGACTTTGTCGACCAGCAATGGCGAATTGGTGTTCACATTGCCCATGATGACGCAATTCTGCTGCATCACATCTCGGCCGTGCACAATTTCGGCCATATCGACGCTGTCTTGGGCGCGACTTATTTCGGTAATCGCGCCGAGGTGCGGCTTGTCCGAACAGGTCATGTGCGTGAACAGCATGTCCAAGTGGCGCTTGCTGACAGGCACGTCGCAGGGTTCGCAAATCACAAACCCGCCGTGGTGCAAATTAGGGTGCATGTAGTTGAGCTTCACCAGCTTCTCAAAACTGTCCATGTCGCCGTAGCGCCGCCCGCCTTTCAGATCGCGCACAAACGGGGCGCCGTAGATCGGCGCAAACACTTGACTGTTGCCGCCGATCGACACCGAACGATCAGGATTTCGCGCCAGTTGCGTGAACTCGCGCGGGGCTTTGGCACAGAGAGTGCGGATGAATTTGGCGTCCGCCTTTATAAGATCGCCCATGTCGCCCGTTTGGATCACCCCGGCCTCGCGCCAGATCTCAAGGGCAACGGGATCGTCCCGAAAAGCAATGCCAACGTTTTCAAGCAGCCAGTCCACTTGTTCGTCCATCTTGGCGAGTTGTTCGTCGTCCAATGGATCAAAATACGCCAACGACCGCCGGACGTAGGGCGACCGTAGAACTTCTGTGCCGTCCAAAGGCGGCCTTCGATTTGAGCGGGATCTACGGGCCATTTGGGGTCTCCTGCGCGCGATTTACTGGCGCAGTTAATCACAAACCAAGCGCCTGTGATCCTTGAAAAAACCTATGGTTCAGATAACCTGTATCTATGCGAAGATTCTGGAAGCGCGTTCAATCCCCGAGAAACCTTGTCATCTTTGAATCGGCGGCGCGTCATGGATCATTCACCAAGGCCGCCACCGAGATGAATATGCAGCAACCCTCAGTAAGTGCCGCTATCCGCCAGCTTGAAGATGCATTGAACGTCAAGCTGTTCGTGCGCGGCCATCGCAGCGTCACGCTGACCGGCGCTGGTATCCGCTTGTTTTCTGACGTTTCCAAGTCTCTCGACGATATCGAGTCCTCGGTCAACGCGGTCCGCCAGATGGGGCGTGACGAGCATGTCACGCTCAGTTCCTCATCGGCGTTTTCCTATCACTGGATGATGCCACGTCTGCAAGATTTACACGAGAAACACCCGACGATCGATTTGCGCCTGCAAATCAGCGACCGCGAGCCGGATCTCGATTTTGAGAATATCAGCCTTGGCATAAGGCTGGGGAATGGCAATTGGCCGCAATTCAACGTGGTAAAACTGGCCGACGAGATCATCTACCCCGTCGCCAGCCCACGTGTCATGGCGGCGGCGAAGAATTTGAAATCGATTCCCAACCTTTTGCATGAACGCCTCATTCATCTTGAGGAACCGGTGCGTGAACGCCCCACGTGGTCGCAGTGGTTCGCGCATCACGCGATCCACGACCGCGACGTCGTGTCTGGGCTTCGGTTGAACGACTACGCGCTGGTTCTACAGGCCGCCATATCGGACGAGGGGTTTTCCTTTGGTTGGGACCATATCGTCAGGCCGTTGATCGATCGCAACCTGTTGGTCGCCAAGCAAGACTGGGCGTGGACGACGGGAAACGGCATTTATCTGGTGTGGTCCAAGCGCCGGACGCTGACCGATAATGCAAAACGGGTGCGCGATTGGATCATTGCGGCAGCGGGCTACGAAGAAAGCCCCAGCCGATAGGTATTACGCTCGGCACCTCGCCGTCTCGCATCCCATTTTCAGACTTTACATGGGGCGCATTTAGAGGCACATCAACAGTGTATCAATTTTCATACGACAACTATCGCCATGGACGCCAAACTGCTCAACGCGACCTCTTTGCCGCTCTACCTACAGCTTTCCGAGTTTCTAATTCGGGAAATCGCGGCTGGCAGGTTAAGCGACGGCGATAAACTTCCCCCCGAACGTGAGATGGCTGCGCAGTATAAGACAACCGTGACCACGCTGCGCAAAGCCTTGGCCGTGCTTCAGAACAAGGGGTTGTTGGAGCGCATTCACGGTTCGGGAAATTATGTGCGGCAAGCCGAGCAGGTCGAAAGTGTGTACTCGATGTTTCGGCTGGAATTGGTAAACGGGGGGGGATTGCCCACGTCAAAGCTGGTCGAGTTGAGGGAAATGTCGAAGCCCGTCGATCTTCCCGAATTTGGGCGGTCCGAGATGGCAACCCGTATCAGACGTTTAAGATTTCTCGACGCAAAGTTGATCGCGGTCGAGGAGATATGGTTGGATCGTGATGCGGGAGAGGTGAAGCAGGAGCAACTGCAAGATTCACTCTATCGGTATTACAAGATGCAATTGGGCTTTTGGATTTCCCGCGCCGAAGACCGTGTTAGCATTGGCCACACACCAGATTGGAGCCCGCAGGACTTTGGTGTCGCGGCTGGCCAATCGACCGGTTTCATTGAGCGCTTTCGCTGGGCGCAAACACCCGTTCCTGTTGAATATTCAAGGACTTGGTTCGACACGACCAAGGCTGTCTACATCCAAAGACTTCATTAATCTATGCGAGGGCAAGTAATGCCAAAAACAGTCAATTATGGCATGATCGGATGCGGCATGATGGGGCAAGAACACCTGCGCAACATAGCCCTTTTGCCAAATGCCAAAGTCGCGGCCATCTTTGAGCCTGACGACGCAATGGCCATGGCCGCGCTGAAATTTGC
>JBELFK010000103.1:0-10651 GCA_042092935.1 Paracoccaceae bacterium
CTTTATCGTTGGCGGCGCAATGGCACCGGTGTCGGTTGCCGGCACTTTGACGCAAGTGATGGCCGAGGTTTTGGCCGGAATCGCCTATAGCCAGCTTGTTCGCCCCGGAGCGCCAGTCATTTTTGGCGCCTTCGTAACCTCGATAGACATGAATTCGGGCGCCCCGACCTTTGGCACGCCCGAGGCGTCGCAGATCCTTTACGGGGCCGGCCAACTGGCGCGTCGCATGGGGCTTCCGTTCCGTTCGGGCGGTGGGTTGTGTGGGTCTAAACTGCCGGACGCGCAATCGGCCTATGAAACTGCACATACCCACAATGCCGCGTTGATGGGTGGCGTGAATTTCATGCTGCACTCTTGCGGTTGGCTGGAAGGCGGGCTTGTGTCGTCGTTCGAAAAATTCGTTCTGGACGCCGATCAACTGGGCGTTTTGCACAAAATGGCCGCTGGGATTGAAACCGACGTGAACGCGCAGGCGATGGATGCCATACGTGAAGTCGGCCCGGGCGGGCACTATTTGGGATGTGCCCACACGCAGGCGAATTTTAAAACCTCGTTCTGGCGTAGTGAAGTGCTTGACTACAAACCGTTTGAGACTTGGGACGAAGATGGTGCCAAAGATTCGCAAATGCTGGCCAAAGATCGCGTCGAATACCTGATCGCGAACTACAAACAGCCGCCACTTGATCCAGAGATCGCAATGGCTCTGGATGCTTATGTTGCGGAAAAGAAAGCCTCGATGCCCGACTCGTTCATGTAGCGGTTGGGACAGATTTAGCGATCGATTGGGCCTCATACATGAGGGCCGTCAAAACCGAGATATGACGGGCGATGCTATAGGTGGCATCGCCCGTTTTTCTTTGGTTATTGATCGCGCTTTCGGTCTCGATCAACGTCTGGAGAACCTCTTTCGGGTCGTCCGAAATGTCATAGCCAAAGATCCTTTCCAGAGTGGATTCACGTTTGAATTTTTCAAGCGCCAGTTTGGCGGTGCGGACCAAAAGGCTGGGGCGTTTTAGAGATATTAGGGTGCGATGGGCTGTGCTCATGAAATGCTCCTTTTGCGGTAATGCCCGCACAGGCTAGATGCACTTCGACATGTGTTGCGTGAATGGACGACCCATCGCACGGTTGGGTCACCATTGTTTATTAAATGGCAACAATCTTCCTCGCACGACCCCATTAACCCGTGTGTAAGAAATACACGCATAGGTAGTATTAACCATTTAGTGACGTGAGAATTCGGTTTTGTCAGAGCTAAGATTTACGGAGAAATCAACCCTATCACCTTCGCTCCACAGCGATCTCAACACCTAAATCGCCCATTCGGTGCATGGAAAATCTCTTCGGTCGCTTGCAAAGCAAAACGGAGTGCATCCATCGACGATCCTCCGACGGGTTCGAAAACTTGAACAGCGCAGGGATGACCCGCTGGTGGACGAGGCCATCGATGCGTTGTCGCGCCCGCAATCCAAACAATCGAACCGGTGTAGAGGTGACATTTTGACAGACGGTAGAGAACTCACAACCACGCAGAGCGGGACAAACGCAAAGCAGTCAAACAAGGACTTCATTCGCTTCCTTAAAAATCTGGACGAAAACGGAGCCTTTCTAGCGCTTGCGGCGGATATGGAAAACGCGCTGATTATGCGTGAGTTGGATTGCGGCGACATCGTTCGCACCGCCGTAATTGGGCGCAGTGAAGCGCAGCTTCTGGCGCTAAACGATTGGGTTGAGGTCACGCAAACAGGTCGTGTTTCACGCTATAAAATCACCAACGCCGGTCGCATGGCCCTGAAACGAATGATTGCCGCCCAAACCGATCCGACCGGCATGGCCGAGGCCCCAAATATCTTTGGCGAACAGCACAAAGATTGGGGCATTCGCATCATTGCAGGCGAAGATCGCAGCGACCCGAGGCCTCAGAAAGTCAATCTCGCGGATTCTCCACTCACCTTGCTATCTCGACGCAAAGGCAAGGACGGCAAGTCCTTCCTTAGCCCGGACCTGGTGACCGCGGGCGAGCGTCTGCGCGAAGATTTTGAACTGTCGCAGATGGATAGCGGTGTCACCCAAAACTGGGAGAAAATTCTGACCGGACACATCGATGGCGGCCCGCAGGACAGGGGCTATACTGGCGGCGCGGCAAAGGCGCTTAGCCGATTTCAATCCGCGATGAAGGCGCTTGGTCCGGGGCTTAGTGAAATCGCGCTCTATTGCTGTTGTATGCAGCAAGGTATGGAGATCGCGGAAAAACGGTTGGGCTGGTCGGCGCGGTCCGGCAAGATTGTGCTTCGGATTGCCCTGCAACGCTTGCGTCAGCACTATGACGAACAGCACGGTACGCATGGTCCACTGATCGGATAAGAAAAGGCCCGCGACTGTTATGGATCGCGGGCCTTTTTGTTTGAACCGATTAATTCAGGTCGAAGCGATCCGCATTCATGACCTTGTTCCACGCAGAAATGAAATCACGGACAAACTTTGCGGCATTGTCCGGCTGGGCATAAACCTCGGCCAGCGCGCGCAGTTGCGAATTTGACCCGAACACGAGGTCTGCCCGTGTGGCGGTCCATTTCACGTCGCCTGACGCCCGCGAGCGGCCTTCAAAACGGGATTGATCGTCCGCAATAGCCGTCCATTCTGTGCCCATGTCCAGAACATTGACGAAGAAATCTGCCGACAAAGCTCCGGGCTTGTCCGTGAACACGCCATCCTGCGATCCGGCGCAATTTCCGCCGATGACCCGTAGACCGCCCGTCAAGGCCGTCATTTCGGGTGCGGTTAGGTTGAGCAATTGCGCCTTGTCCAAGAATAGCTCTTCGGTCGAAACCGTATATTGCTGGCGCTGATAGTTGCGGAAACCATCGGCAATCGGCTCGAGAACCGCCATGCCTTCAACGTCGGTTTGTTCCTGGCTCGCGTCCATGCGCCCGACCGTGACAGGGACCGTGCAATCGTGGCCGCCGGCCTTGGCTGCAGCCTCAATCGCGGCGGCGCCACCGAGCACAATCAAATCAGCAATCGATACCGGTTTGCCAAAGGCGGCCTGAATGCCCTCAAGCGTGGACAGCACTTTGGCCAATTGCATCGGTTGGTTTGCCTCCCAATCCTTTTGAGGCGCCAGTCGGATACGCGCGCCATTGGCACCGCCACGGTGATCCGACCCTCGATAGGTCGAGGCCGAGGCCCAAGCTGTCTGTACAAGCTCAGCAATGCTCAACCCGCTGGCCATGATCTGCGACTTCAGCGTTTCGATCTCGTCGGCGTCGATGGGGTCGTGATCGCAAGCCGGAACTGGATCCTGCCAAATCAGGTCTTCGGCTGGCACATCATTGCCCAGGTAGCGCGTTTTTGGCCCCATATCGCGGTGGGTAAGTTTGAACCAAGCACGGGCAAAGGCGTCGGCAAACTGGTCGGGGTTTTCGTGATAACGCTTTGAAATCGGGCCGTAAATCGGATCCATTCGCATCGCCATATCGGCGGTCGTCATCATGGTTTTAACCTTGATCGAAGCGTCATGCGCGGCTGGTGCCATGTGTTCTTCTGTCACGCCAACCGGTTCCCATATCCAAGCACCAGCTGGCGATTTTGTCAGGTTCCAGTCGTAGCCAAACAGCAAATCAAAATAGCCGTTGTCCCATTGTGTCGGGTTTGCCGTCCAAGCGCCTTCGATCCCTGAACCAATCGCATCGCCGCCTTTTCCGGACCCATGCGAACTGACCCAGCCAAGCCCCATCGTCTCCATCGGGGCGGCTTCGGGTTCGGGGCCAACTTTTGAGGGATCGCCCGCGCCATGGGCTTTGCCAAAGGTGTGGCCACCAGCAACAAGCGCAACAGTGTCTTCGTCGTTCATGCCCATTCGGGCAAATGTCTCACGAATATCACGACCAGAGGCGAGGATGTTTGGATCACCGTTCGGGCCTTCTGGGTTCACGTAGATCAAACCCATCTGCACCGCGGCCAAGGGGTTTTCAAGATCGCGATCCCCTGTGTAGCGCTTGTCGTCTAGCCACACGGTTTCGACGCCCCAGTAGACGTCTTCTTCAGGCTCCCAAACGTCCGCACGTCCACCGGCAAAGCCAAAGGTTTTGCCACCCATGCTTTCAATCGCGGCGTTGCCCGCAAGGATCATGAGATCTGCCCATGAAATCTGATTGCCGTATTTCTGCTTGATCGGCCAAAGCAAACGACGCGCCTTGTCGAGGTTGACGTTGTCGGGCCAACTGTTGAGCGGAGCAAAGCGTTGCTGGCCGGTGCCACCTCCGCCACGACCGTCGGCGCTGCGATAGGTGCCCGCGCTGTGCCACGCCATACGAATGAAGAAACCGCCATAGTGCCCATAATCCGCAGGCCACCAATCCTGGCTGTCCGTCATCAACGCATAGAGATCTTGCTTCAGCGCGGTCATGTCGAGCTTTTTGAACTCATCCGCATAGTTGAAATCTTGGCCCATCGGGTCCGACTTTGATGAATTCTGCGCAAGAATCCTCAGGTTAAGCTGGTTGGGCCACCAGTCGCGGTTCGAGTTTGTTCCCTGGCTGGTCGCGCCATGCGCCACCGGACATCCACCAAAGTTGTCGCCGTCCATTGCTATTCTCCTTGCAAGTTCACTGCGCGTCCATTCTTGCGAATCGTGCGCCATTTAAGATCGCGACAATTCTGGATTGGCATCCGGCGTATTGCAACAAAATAGAATGATTCCAAACTAGCCTGGTTGCTATTCCGCTTACGCAACACAGAAATGCGTTCCTGTGGCTTTTGTGTGGGATCAATTCACGATACACCAAGGGCGACAGCATTCAGAAAGAGCGACCATGCGCGATATTTCGATCCCGGACCAACGCCACCCTGAAAAGGCGCATAAGCCCGACAATGAACAACCCAAAAAGCCGAATTGGATCAGGGTTAAGGCGCCGACCTCGGAAGGGTATAAGAAGACCCGTGACATCATGCGTGAAAACAAACTGGTAACGGTTTGCGAGGAAGCAGGCTGCCCGAATGCCGGCGAATGCTGGAGCCAGGGTCACGCGACAATGATGATTATGGGCGATATCTGCACACGCGGATGCTCGTTTTGTAATATTGCCACTGGACGCCCCGATGCACTGGATACGTTTGAGCCGGGCAGGGTTGCCCATGCTGTCGAAAAACTCGGGCTGAACCACGTTGTTGTCACGTCGGTCGACCGCGATGATTTGGCAGACGGCGGGGCCGAGCATTTTGCACAAACAATCCGCGCCATTCGTCACCGCAGCCCAAACACGACGATTGAAATCCTGACGCCGGATTTCCTGAAATGCGATCCGGGCGTTTTGGAAACCGTGGTTGAGGCACGCCCAGATGTCTTTAACCACAACCTTGAAACCGTGCCGGGTCTCTATCCCACGGTGCGTCCGGGCGCGCGTTATTTCCATTCCTTGCGTCTATTGCAGCGGGTCAAAGAGCTTGATCCAAGCATGTTCACCAAATCGGGCCTGATGGTCGGCTTGGGCGAGGACGCGGTCTCGGTCAAGCAGGTCATGGATGACATGCGGGCCGCCGACATCGATTTTCTGACCATCGGTCAGTATCTGCAACCCACGCCCAAGCACCACCGCGTCGATCGTTTCGTGACGCCTGAAGAATTTGCCGCCTACGAAAAAGCGGCCTTTGGCAAGGGCTTCCTGATGGTCTCAGCGACGCCGCTAACGCGGTCAAGCTACCACGCAGGCGACGACTTTGCGAAGCTGCGTCAGGCGCGGATGGACAAGCTGGGACAGGCCTAACTTAAGGTTTCAATGCGACAAGATACTCGGCGATTGCCGCGCGATCTTCGGGCGGTAGCTTCGCCATATTGTCGATCACGGCAACCATTTGGCCACCTGCGCTGTCAAAGTCAGGCGTAAGGCCTTGTTCCAGATAAAAGGCGATATCAAGGGCACTCCACTGCAAGGCCGCAGGGGTGATATCGGGGATATTGCCCTTACCCGAAGGATTGGGCGCACCGCCCAACCAATTTGCGGTATCGAGACCCCCGATGGCATTGCGCGCGGTGTGGCATTCTGCGCAATGGGCCATTGCCTCGACCAAATAGCGTCCGCGCTCGGTCGTTGTGTCTTCGATCACCCAATCGTCGTTCAGGTAAAGCAGTTTCCAAAGCCCAAGTCCGCGACGAACGTTGAATGGAAATCCGACGTCATGCGGCTTGCTCGGGGTGGCTGCGGCGGGTTGCAGCAGAAGATACGACCAGAGATCCACGACGTCTTGCGGCGTCATGCGGGTATACGTCGTATAGGGGAAGGCGGGATAATAATGTTGCCCGTCGGGTGACACGCCCTTTTGCAGGGCATTGGCAAAGTCCAAAAAGGACCACGCACCAATGCCATACACCGGATCGCTGGTAATATTGGGGGCGTAGAACGTGCCAAAGTCAGACAAAAATGCCTTACCGCCAACAAGGGCCAGCTGCGATTTGTCCGTTTCGGAAGTGTGACAGGATTTGCAACCTGCGGCGTTGAACACCATTTCGCCCTGACTGGGCACACCCGTCAAACCGGCATAATCCGCTGCGTCAACGCGCTCGGGGCTGGTCAGCCAGAGACCGATTGCGCCGCCCACGACGACTGCACCGAGTGCACTCCAAAGCAGGCGGCGAGACAATCTCATTTACTCAGGGGCGCGATACGCCTGATGGCAAGAGCGGCAGGTGCTGCCCACGGCACCCAATGCAGCGACCATGGCATCTTTGCCATTCGCGGCCTCGGCCGCGAGGTTCGGCGCCGCCATCTGAACTTTCGCCCACTCGGCGCTAAAGCCAGCAGAATCGGTGAAAATCGCCATCGCCGCGCGTGTGCCCGCAAGGCTATTTGCGTCTGACCCCTCTGGGAACAGGCTCGGGAAATTGACCATTGAAACGCCGTAAATGGCATTTGCAGCCTCCTGCGCGGCTTCTGCATCATATTCGACCGAGCCACGCGCCATGCCGCCGAGTGTGCCCATGTTCATGGCAAGAATGGCCATTATACCGCCGCGTGCCGCAACTGGCATGTCAAATGGACTTTGGGCCACAACACTTGAGGACAAGGCGGTCGCAAAACCGGCGGCGAGTAGCAAAGTGCGTTTCATTGTAATCTCCCTGTGTATCTCTAAAGTTGAACATACATTCCTTGCGCAGCTTGTATCTTCACAATTTTGTTAGATTTTTTGTCATGGTCAAGATGCTTCGGTGAATCGTACCTTGCCGATATAGGGCAGGTTCCGGTTGCGTTGCGCAAAATCAATTCCGTAGCCGACGACAAATTCGTCGGGGATTTCAAAACCGATCCAATCGGCGCGAATGTCTTCTTCACGGCGCGACGGCTTGTCTAGCAAGGCTATGGTTTTAAGCCGCTTGGGATCGCGCGATTTCAATAGCCGGGTGACATGCGTCAGCGTGTGGCCGGTATCAACAATATCCTCAACCACCAGAACATCGCGGCCTTCGATCTGGCCCCGCAAATCCTTGAGGATGCGCACCTCGCGACTGGATTGCATCGCGTCGCCGTAGGACGAGGCTTCCAGAAAATCCACCTCGACAGGCAAATCCAATTCGCGGACCAAATCGGCGATAAAGACAAACGATCCGCGCAGCAGGCCGACAACCACCAGCTTTGATGTGCCCTCAAACTCGGTCGATATATCCCGACTTAGCTCTTCAATTCGTGCGGCAATTGTCTTTGCCGAGATCATTTCGTCGATCACATAGGGCTTTTCAGTCATGCCGTCCTCTTGAATTCATCGCTTGGGTGTAAGACACCACGGGGAAGACATTCAATCAACCGGATTCCCATGCCTCATCACTCAGAAACGCGACATCTGCCGTTTAGCGCCGCTCAAATGTACGATCTGGTTGCTGATGTTGCCTCTTACCCTCAGTTTTTGCCTTGGACTGCGGCGGCGCGAATTCGTTCGAGCCGGGAAATTGCCGGTGGCACTGAGATCAGCGCGGATTTGGTGATTAGCTTTAAAGTCTTTCGCGAGAAATTCACGTCGCGTGTTTCACTGTTCCAAGACGACCTGCGGATCGACACTGAGTATCTCGATGGCCCGTTCAAGCATTTGCAGTCCCGTTGGGAGTTTGAGGATGCGGACGGTGGCTGCAACGTGAAATTCTGGGTCGATTTTGAGTTTCGCAACAAGGTTCTTCAGGGCGCTGCGGGCATGTTTTTCAACGAGGCGATGCAACGGATCGTGCGTGCCTTTGAAGCCCGCGCGATTGAGCTTTATAGATCCTGACCCTCTGACAAAAAAGACGCCCCGAAAGGCGCCTTTTCGTTTTTGATATTCCAACCAGATTACGAGGTCATGTCGTAAGCGCGTTCGCCGTGCGCCGAAAGATCAAGCCCGCCATATTCGGATTCTTCATCGACCCTAAGCGGCGTTACAAGACCAACCAGCTTAATCAAAACATAGGTCACGACGATGGTGAACGCACCAACGATCGCCAGCGATCCGAGTTGCGCCGCAAAGGTTCCCTGACCAACGACCGCAATCATGATCGTACCGAAGATACCGCCAACGCCGTGGACCGCGAAGACGTCCAGCGTGTCGTCGATTTTCAGTTTATTGCGGATAAAGTTCACCGCTTCCTGACACAGCACACCAGCGACGGCCCCGATGAACAGCGCTGCAAGCGGTCCTACGAATCCTGAGGCCGGGGTAATCGACGCCAGACCGGCGATTGTACCGGTGACAATGCCCACCAACGAGGCTTTGCCGTATTTGAAATATTCCCAAGCCGCCCATGTCAAAGACGCTGTTGCCGCTGAGATATGTGTTACGGTCAGTGCCATTGCGGCACCACCGTCTGCCGCCAACTGCGAGCCGCCGTTAAAGCCGAACCAGCCGACCCAAAGCATCGCTGCGCCAATCATCACGTAGCCCGGATTGTGTGGCGGGACGTTTTGATTGCGTCGTGGCCCGAGGAAAAACGCAATCATCAAAGCGGCGATTCCGGCTGTTTCGTGCACAACAATGCCGCCTGCAAAATCACGGACGCCAGTATCACCGAAGATGCCACCATCTGACAGCATGCCTCCGCCCCAAATCCAGTGGGTGACGGGAGCATAAACGATCAGCATCCACAAACCCGAGAACAGAAGAACGAAACCAAATCCGATACGCTCAACATAAGCGCCGACAATCAATGCAGGCGTGATGATCGCGAAGGTCATTTGAAAGGCAAAGAACAGAACCTCGGGGATTGTACCCGAAACCGTGTCGGCCGTGATGCCGTTCAGGAAAGATTTGCCCAATCCGCCCCAAAACGCGCCGCCGTCGCCGAAGGCAATCGAGTAACCGACCGCGAACCAAAGAACGCTCATCAAACAGGCAACTGCATAGACGTGCATGAACACGCTGAGCACATTTCGGGCACGAACAAGCCCGCCATAAAACAGGGCCAAGCCCGGCAGAGTCATGAACAGCACAAGCGCCGTTGCTACAATAATCCAGGCGGTATCTGCGCCAACCATGGGGGAATCCTCACTTCATTAACTGATCGTGTAGGGTTCAAGAGCATGGATTTCGCTAAAGAAAGCGGGAGCTGCCTTTAACCTGCACAAAATGACGCCATTTTGGAAAACGCACAAAAATTAGGCGTCAAAATCTGCAATTGCCTAACTATCGGGCTGGTTTGCTTAATCGGCGGATCATCATATCCAGCGCATGAGACACGGTTTTTGCCCGAACCTCGGCGCGGCCGATGGCGCCAAATTCGATGGTTTCACTCACTGTTTCGCAGGCCGTCGCTGCGAGGCCAAAGCACACGCGCCCCTCGGGTTTGAATTCAGACCCTCCAGGCCCCGCGATCCCTGTGACGGACACTGCGAGACTTGCGTTTGAGCGTGAAAGCGCACCCTCGGCCATTTCTATGGCCACCTCCTCGGACACGGCACCATGCACCGCGAGTGTTTCTGCCGTCACTCCCAACATCTCGGATTTGGCGGCATTGGTGTAGGTGACAAAGCCGCGATCGAAAATTGCGGACGACCCCGCGACCGATGTGATTTCACCGGCAATCAAACCCGCGGTACAGCTTTCTGCCGTCGCGATCCAAACGCCTTGGGCGCGCGCGAGATCAAGGAGGGCCTGTGCGCTCAAACGAAGAACCCGTGCGAAATACCGGCAAGGATCATCATGACAACGGCAGATAACACCCCTGCAATGATGTCGTCGAACATGACGCCAAAGGCATCGTTGCGCCGGTCGGCCCAGCCAACCGGACCGGGTTTCCAAATGTCGAACAAGCGAAACAGGATAAAGCCGGCAATCCATCCGGGATAGAGGTCTAGCACCCCAACACCCATCGCCGCCGCGCCAAATGACACGGGCAAAAGCGCGACCCATTGGCCTGCGACCTCATCGATGACAATTTCCGAGGGGTCGTGGTTGTCAGCACCCTCAGTCGCGCGGTTGATGGCCCACCACCCGATCAGCGTTACAGCGATCGTTGCAAGCAGCGCCGCCCATGGACCGCCAAGATACACATGAATCACCCAGAATAGCGGCAAGGCCGCCAGTGAACCCCAGGTGCCGGGCGCGGGCTTTAAATAGCCAACGCCGAAGACTGTTGCCAAAAGTTTGCTCATGATGTCACCAATGTCGCGGTTGCAATCGCCGCAATGCCCTCTTC
>JBELFK010000104.1:0-10426 GCA_042092935.1 Paracoccaceae bacterium
CTACTTCCCAAGCTACGAAACCAAGGATCTCGGTAATCCGGTTTTGGGTGGCGGAACCCTGATGGCGATCACCGATCCTTCGGACGGCGCGTCGGCCTTGATGGAGTTCCTGCAACTGCCCATCGCGCATGAGATCATGATGGCGCAAACCGGCTTCCTGACACCGCATAAGGGTGTGAACCTTGAGGCATATCTCAATGACACGCTGCGCAAACAGGGCCAGATCCTGATCGATGCGACGACCTTCCGTTTCGACGGCTCTGACCTGATGCCAGGTGGCGTTGGTGCAGGCTCGTTCTGGACAGGCATGGTTGATTACGCTGGCGGCAAAGACGCCACCGACGTTGCCAACGAGATCCAGGCATCCTGGGACGCTCTGAAGTAATCGCTTCGGCAATCTGAAACGACCGGGGGCGGCCACCGTTGCGCCGCCCCCGGCTCAGAGCATCCTTGCAATCAATTCTGTTATTTAAGGGGGGGACACTATGAATCCGGCGCTACTGGGTATCTTTACCATTGCGATCGGGGTTGTTGGCTGTGTCGGTTATTTCTACCTGTCCAATATATTCCTCGACAAAGTCCTCTTTCCGGCACGCGGCCCAAAAGCCGGGCGGAACATCAACATCGCCAACCAAATCCGGCCCTGGCTGTTCTTGTTCCCGGCCTTCTTCGCGCTGACGCTTTATCTGGCCTATCCGGTATTCGAGACCCTGCGTCTGTCGCTGACAGACCGTCTCCCGGGGAACCGCTACGAGTTTGTCGGGCTGGACAATTACGCCCAGATGTTTGGCGAAAGCAAATTCTGGGAATCCATGCGCAACAACATGCTTTGGCTTCTTGTCGTGCCCGCGGCCTCAACCGGTTTTGGATTGCTGGTCGCGCAGCTGACCGACCGCATAAAATGGGGCAACATCGCCAAGTCGCTGATCTTCATGCCCATGGCGATCTCGCTCGTCGGGGCGGCGGTGATCTGGAAGTTGGTCTATGACACCCGCCCGATCGAGCAAGACCAGATCGGTGTATTGAACGCGCTCTATGTATTCTTCGGAGGCGACACTCCGGTCACATGGTTGACCCTACCCTTCTGGAACAACTTCTTCCTGATGGCCGTGCTGATCTGGATCCAAACCGGCTTCGCGATGGTCATTCTGTCGGCGGCCCTGCGCGGCATCCCCGAGGAAACCATTGAAGCCGCGATCCTTGATGGGGCCGGACCGTTTCAGGTCTTCTTCAAGATCAAGGTCCCACAAATCATGAACACAATTGTCGTGGTCTGGACGACCATCACGATTGCCGTGCTCAAGGTCTTTGACATCGTCTTCGCGATGACCAACGGCCAATGGGAAACGCAGGTGCTGGCCAACTACATGTTCGACAAGCTGTTCCGCGCGAACGACTGGGGCATGGGCTCGGCTGCGGCGATGATAATCATGCTGCTCGTGACGCCGATCCTTGTCTGGAACGTGCGCAACGCGCGCAAAGAAATGCTCTGAGGGAAAGGGTGCGATTATGGACAATATAGCAGGCCAGAAATCCAGCCTAACTTGGGTGGTTCACATTTCAGTCTTTCTGTTGGTGGCGTTGTGGCTGTTTCCGACGGTCGGATTGTTCGTCTCGTCGTTCAGAACGACCGATCAAATCGTCACCGGCGGCTGGTGGAAATCACTGTTCCCCTCCGAACAAAACCTGACAATCCGCGCGAACTCTCCTGAAAGCCAGGTCGAGATTGACGGTCTTTATGTGATCCAGGGGAACCTTTTTGACAACGATCAGGACTATGAGGTTCTGGTGTGGGGCACCTCGTCACGCGCCATTGATGCCTATACCCCAGACCAAACGGCTGAGCTTAGCAAAGGCGGCACGATCACTGTCACCCAAGGCGGTCAGTACCGCCTTGAAAACGCCGAGCCGTTCACAGGCAGCCGCGGTCAGCGCGTCTTTGTAACCGCGATCACACCGCCTGAATTTACGCTCAACAACTACAAAACCGTGCTCTTTACAGGCGCCGCCTCGGAAAGCATGGGATCGGCCTTTATCAACACGCTGACGGTGACCATTCCGGCGACGATCATCCCGATCCTCGTTGCGGCCTTTGCGGCCTACGCGCTGGCCTGGATGGACTTTCCCGGACGCGCCCTGCTGATCGCCTTTGTCGTCGGCTTGCTGGTCGTGCCCTTGCAACTGGCGCTGATACCGCTGCTGAAACTGCACCTCGCGATTGGCATCGGCAAAGGCTATCTGGGCGTCTGGATGGCCCACACCGGCTTTGGGCTGCCCTTGGCGATCTACCTGTTGCGCAATTATATGGTCGGCCTGCCCAAGGACATCATCGAAAACGCCCGCGTTGACGGTGCGACAGACTTTCAGATCTTCATCAAGCTGATCCTGCCGCTGTCGTTCCCCGCACTTGCCTCGTTTGCCATCTTCCAATTCCTGTGGACATGGAACGACCTGCTGGTCGCCAAGGTCTTCCTGATTGACGCAACCGGGCAAACGACCGTGATGACCAACCGCATCGTCGAGATGCTGGGCACCCGTGGCGGCAATTGGGAAATCCTTGCAACGGCCGCCTTTGTGTCGATCTCGGTGCCGCTCGTCGTTTTCTTTGCACTTCAAAAATATCTGGTGCGCGGGCTTCTCGCGGGATCAGTGAAATAGGACTTTCGACCATGACTGCTCAACCAAAAACACGACCAATTGCCGACCTGAAGCACGACCCTGACTGGTGGCGCGGTGGCGTGATCTATCAGATCTATCCGCGCAGCTTTCAGGACAGCAACGGCGACGGGATCGGCGACCTCAAAGGCATCACCCAGCGCCTGCCCTATGTTGCCTCACTGGGGGTCGACGCGATCTGGATTTCGCCGTTCTTCACATCCCCGATGGAGGATTTCGGCTACGACGTCAGTGACTACTGTGACATTGACCCGATGTTCGGCACCATGGCCGATTTCGACGAGATGCTGGCCACGGCCCACAAACTGGGCGTGCGCGTGATGATCGATCTCGTGCTGTCGCACAGCTCGGACCAGCACCCTTGGTTCAAGGAAAGTCGCAAAGACAAAACCAACCCGAAGGCGGATTGGTTCGTCTGGGCCGATCCCAAGGACGACGGCACGCCGCCCAACAACTGGCTGTCGATCTTCGGTGGCTCGGCATGGCAGTGGGACGGCGGGCGCGAGCAGTATTACCTGCACAACTTTCTGGCGTCTCAACCAGACCTGAACTTCCATTGCGCGGACGTCCAAGACGCGCTGCTCGACGTCACGCGGTTCTGGCTGGATAAGGGTGTCGATGGCTTTCGCCTGGACACGATCAACTTCTATGTGCACGACCAGGAGCTGCGCTCGAACCCGCCGCTTCCGGTCGAGATGCGCGACTCCTCGATTGCCCCGCGCGTCAACCCCTACAATCACCAACTGCACCTCTATTCCAAGAACCGGCCCGAAAATCTTGCGTTCCTCAAACGCTTCCGGTCACTGCTGAACGAATATGATGCCGTGACCTCGGTCGGCGAAGTCGGAGACCCCCAACAGGGTCTTGACCTGATGGGTCAATACACAGCCGGAACCGAACGTGTGCATATGTGCTACAGCTTTGAGTTCCTCTCTGACCACCGGCCCACGGCAGAACGCTTTGCCGGCGTGATGCAGCAAGTCGACGAAAAAGTCGCCGAGGGCTGGCCTTGCTGGGCGTTCTCAAACCACGACGTCACCCGTCACGCGACCCGCTGGGGGCTTCACGATCAATCCAAGCGCTGCCTCGCGACCCTGTTGCTGGCCCTGCGCGGCACCGTGTGCCTCTACCAAGGCGAAGAGCTTGGCTTTGACGAAGTCGACGTCGGTTTTGACGATCTGCAAGATCCCTACGGCATCCAGTTCTGGCCCGAGTTCAAAGGCCGCGATGGCTGTCGAACACCGATGGTCTGGCAACGGGACAACGCCTCGGGCGGTTTTTCCGCTGCAAAGCCCTGGCTGCCCGTGGGATCGGCCCACATCGCCAACGCGGTCAGCGAACAAGAGGCCGATGCCGGCTCGCTTTTGAACCATTACCGACGTTGCATCCAGTTTCGCAAAGCTCACCCAGAGCTGGCAAAGGGCACCCATAGCAAACTGACCGACATCGACGGGGTTCTGACATTCACCCGCTCGTATGAGGGCAAAACCATGCTCTGTGCATTCAACCTGACGGATGCGCCAAAGGCGTTCACGCTGCCGCTTGGCACATGGCAAGCCCTCGGTGCCGAGTTGGGTGCCGCCGATCACGACGGCGCTCAATCACTTACACTTGGCGCTTGGCAACCGCTACTAGCGACGAAACTATAGGGAAGAAACCGACCATGGCTGATCTGAAACTCACCAATGTCGACAAGACCTACGCAGGCGCTGTCAACGTTCTCAAAGACATCAACCTCGACATCAAAACCGGCGAGCTGATCGTTTTCGTCGGCCCGTCCGGCTGCGGTAAATCCACATTGCTGCGGATGATTGCAGGTCTCGAGAAAATCACCGGCGGCACGCTCGAAATCGACGGCCTGCCAATGAACGACATGCCCCCCGCCCAGCGCGGCATTGCGATGGTCTTTCAGTCCTATGCACTCTACCCCCATATGACGGTGCGCGAGAACATGCAGTTCGCCCTGAAAATCGCCAAGAAGTCCAAGGCCGAGATCGATGAGGCCGTCAACAAGGCGGCAAAAACGCTGCAACTCGAGGATTATCTCGATCGCCTGCCCAAGGCGCTGTCGGGTGGCCAGCGCCAGCGCGTCGCCATTGGACGCTCGATTGTGCGCGACCCCAAGGTGTATCTCTTTGACGAACCGCTTTCGAACCTCGACGCGGCTTTGCGGGTTGCCACACGCATCGAAATCGCCCGCCTGAAAGAGGCCATGCCCGACAGCACGATGATCTACGTCACCCACGATCAGGTCGAGGCCATGACCCTCGCCACCCGCATCGTGGTGCTTGCCAATAAAGGCATCGCGCAGGTCGGCACCCCGCTTGAGCTTTACGAGACCCCGCAAAACGAGTTCGTCGCGCAGTTCATCGGCTCACCGGCGATGAACCTGCTGGCGGGCAAAATCACGGCCACCGGCGCTCAGACGACAGTTCACTTGGACAGTGGCGGCGTGGCCGTCACAGACATCGCAACGACCGAGGCCGACATGGGCAAAACCGTCAACATCGGCGTGCGCCCCGAGGATTTTGTCACAGCACAGGGCGACAGTATCCTGACCGCCGATGTAGATTACGTCGAGGCCTTGGGCGAAGTGACCCTCACCTATTTCAACAACCCCCAAGGCGGCGATCAACTGATCGCCAAGCTGCCCGGCGTGCACCGCGACCTGCGCGGCAAAACGCTAAACCTGACCGCTGACCCATCGAAAGTGCATATGTTCCACAACGGCGACAGCATGCGCTAAGCACGGCTGCCAAAGCCAGCAGGGCAAACGTACCGGATCGGGTTATCGCCCGGTCCGGTATTTTTTTGCCGCTTTTAGACGATGTGTCGGTTTCAGGCATGCCCCAGCCCAAACGCAAAGGCCCAATGGCCGAAATCAAATCCGCATGCTTTGGAGGATCACGGATGAAAGTCGGCTTTATAGGTCTGGGAAATGTCGGGGGCAAACTGTCCGGCTCATTGCTGCGCAACGGCGTGGATCTGACGGTGCATGATCTCAATGCGGATCTCGTTGCAGAATTTGTCGCAAAAGGTGCCAAGCAAACCAGCGGCCCTGCCCAGTTGATGCGCGACTGCGATGCGGTCATCACCTGCCTGCCCTCGCCTGCGGCGTCGGATGCGGTGATGCAGCAAATGCTCCCCGAGGTGACGGCGGGTAAAATCTGGATGGAGATGTCCACCACGGATGAGGCCGAGGTCAAACGCCTTGGTGCGATGGTGATGGACCGCGGCGGGGCGGCTGTCGACTGCCCAGTCTCGGGCGGCTGCCATCGGGCGGCGACCGGCAATATCTCGATCTTCGCGGGGTGCGACCGCGCCACCTTTGATCGCATTGCCCCGTTCCTCAAAACCATGGGCCGACGCATCCTGCACACGGGCGCGCTTGGCTCGGCCTCGGTCCTCAAGGTCATGACCAACTATCTGGCAACGGCCAACCTCATCACCTGCGCCGAAGCCCTCGTCACCGCCAAGGCGGCGGGCATGGATCTCAACACCACCTACGAGGCAATCAAGATTTCCTCGGGCACCAGCTTTGTGCATGAAACCGAAAGCCAGGTGATCCTCAACGGCAGCCGCGACATCAGCTTCACGATGGATCTCGTCAAAAAGGACATCGGCCTGTTCCAAGAGGTCGCCGACCGCGCCGGCGTGCCACTGGAAATGAACCCGCTGATGATGAAAATCTTCGACGACGGCATCGCACGCTACGGCGAGCGTGAATGGTCGCCCAACATCATCAGGCGCCTCGAAGATGCGACGGGTCTGGACATCACCGCCCCCGGCTTTCCAGACGAAATCGCAGATGACGAACCCGAAGAACCAGGCTACGAAGTCATCCCCACCGGCCGCTGACCAGCTTCATCTTTCCAAAAATACTCGCGGGGGTTTCAAAGGGGGCAGCCAGCCCCCTTTGCTTTTCTTAGCTCAATTCGTGACGCCACGGCGGGTTGGCCCCAGCGCGGGAAACGGTCACTGCCGCGACCTTTGCGCCAAAGGCCAAGGCCGACTGAATGTCGCTGCCCGAGGCCGAGCGCAGGGCGTCTTTGCTCAACAAGCCAAGCTCCGAAAGTTTCGCCAGAAAGCCGGCGTTGAATGTGTCGCCTGCGCCGACGGTATCGACAACCTCGACCTTTTCGACGTCAGACTGCACCTCAGACCCATCGGCCAGAAACGCGCTCGAGCCGTCTCCGCCGCGGGTCAGAATGACAACCGACGGCCCCGCCGCGCGAATTTTTTGCAGCTTTTCCGTCAGGCTTTCCGGTCCGGGATAAATCCAGTTCAAATCCTCGTCTGAGACTTTCACGATGTCCGACAGGCCGATCATCGCGTCGATTCGGGCACGATAGCGGGCGACATCATCGACGAAATTCGCGCGGATGTTTGGGTCCATCATGACAACACGGTTGCCAGCCTCGCGGGTCATCAACGCTTGATAGGTGCTCGCGGCTGGTTCCGAGCACAGGCTGATACCGCCGAAATAAAGCGCGTTCACCTCATCGGGCAGACCTGGCAAATCCTCGGGTGCGATCATCCGGCCAGCCGAGTTCTCGTCGTAAAACGTATAGGTCGCATGCCCATCCGTCAGGCGCACAAAGGCAAGCGTAGTTGGGCGATCGCTTCGGATCAGGCTTGCGGTGTGGACATGGCTTGCTTCCAAAGACGCCACGATTTGCTGGCCAAACATATCGTTTGAAACACCCGACAGCATACCAACCTGAACCCCAAGACGCCCCAAGCCGATGGCGGTGTTCAGGATCGCGCCACCTGTATAGGGGACAAACCCGTCAGCCTCGACCGACGTGGGCTTTGGGATCATATCAATAAGGGCTTCGCCGCAGCACAGGATCATCTGATCGTCCTCGATTTTCTCAAAATGTTATCGCTAACATGGCCGGTCATACAGACAATGCGCGGGTTTGCCAAGATTGCGGCGTCGCAATTCTACGACAAAACCGGCGACGGACTAAGGACGTTTGCGCC
The DNA here is from genome assembly GCA_042092935.1 of Paracoccaceae bacterium. Taxonomy (GTDB): domain Bacteria; phylum Pseudomonadota; class Alphaproteobacteria; order Rhodobacterales; family Rhodobacteraceae; genus JASMHC01. The sequence goes on from JBELFK010000104.1 coordinate 7,663, forward strand.
ACATGCGTATCAAAGTGCCCACGGCAATCGCGCCCAGAATGCCGGCGATGTCAGCATAGAGGTCTTCGATCTCGCGGCTACGGCCAAAGTAGGGCTGCACAATTTCAATCAATGCCCCGAAAAGCGTCGCGGTCGGAACAAGCCAAAGAAACGCCCATCTGTGCACCACAGCACCGGGCAAGACCAAGGCGAAGAATGCGATCCCATGAAAGGCCTTGTCAGCCCAGGGCGGGCCGCCGGTCCCGGACGAGGTGTAAAACAGCGTCAAAAACATAATCGCAATGGCGATCATCACCATTGAAACATCTGCCGCCCATCTGAGCCTTGTTTTTTGACCTGTTCGCGCCACGTCGTGTCCTGCCTGCTTCGCGGTGTCTGTGTATGCGCTCGTTTAGATTGTTACGAGCCAAAAATTACCCTTACGCAAATCCCCGCCCATTGCACGGCTTGCCAAGGTCTCTGGCGACAGGCACAACTTGGATCATGAACGCGCCCAGACCCTTTTCCGTGATGACCAAGCCCATTGGGCCTCGGTGTAATATTGACTGCAAATATTGCTATTATCTTGAGAAAGAAAAGCTGTTCCCTTCGGAAAAGAAATTCCGCATGTCGGACGATGTGCTCGAAAGCTATATCCGCCAGTTGATCGACGCTTCGGTTGAAACCGGCGCGCGCGAGGTTCCCTTTGCGTGGCAGGGCGGAGAGCCGACGATGCTCGGGGTCGATTACTTTCGCAAGATTGTTGCCCTGCAACAGAAACACGCACCCGAAGGGATCAGCGTTTCGAATGCGTTTCAGACCAACGGTATTCTGCTGGACGATGAATGGGGTGCGTTTCTAAGTGACAATCGATTCCTTGTCGGCCTCAGCATCGACGGCCCAAAAAAAATCCACGACAAGTATCGGGTTGATCGCGCGGGCCGACCGACCTTTGACAAGGTGATGCGTGGACTCGAAGTGCTTCAGAGACACGGGGTGGAACATAACGCCCTGACAACGGTGCATCGCGCCAATGGCGGCAAGGGCAAAGAGGTTTACAAATTCCTCAAAAGCATCGGTATGGACTTTATGCAGTTTATCCCCATCGCCGAACGCCGCTCGCCCGAAGGTGGCTTGGCCAGTGCGCCTCAGGTCGACATGGACCCGGGCAATACGGTTTCGGATTGGAGCGTTAGTCCCAAGGCCTATGGCAAATTCCTCTGCGATATATTCGATACGTGGTTCAAGGCCGATGTTGGCACCACCTACGTTCAGTATTTCGACGTTCAGCTTGGCCTTTGGCTTGGGCAACCGTCGGGGCTTTGCGTCTTTGCCGAAACCTGCGGCAATGCTTTGGCGGTTGAACATGACGGATCGCTTTATTCCTGCGACCACTATGTCTATCCCGAGTATCGCTTGGGCAATATCACCGAAACCCCGATGCGCGACATGGTCTGGACAGATCGGCAGTTTGACTTTGGCACCGACAAACGCGACGGGCTGACCAAGCAGTGCCAGTCTTGCTCGTTTAAATTCGCCTGCAACGGCGGCTGCCCAAAGCAGCGCTTTGCCGTGAACAAACAGGGCGAAGCCAATCACAATTATTTCTGCGAAAGCTACACGATGTTCTTTCAGCATTGCGGAGAGCGGATGCAGGCGATGGCCAACGCCTTGCGCGCCAATCAACCCGCTTGGACGGCCTCGCCCGTGATGGTGAAGCGGGCGAAGGCGACCTGATTGCCACAGGGACTTGTGACGTGTGCGTCCAGGGTCCATATAGGGCGCAACACATATTTCAAAAGGTTTGAACCATGCTTGAACTGGGCGCAAACGCACCTGCCGGTGATCTTATCAAAGACGTATCCGAGGCCGATTTTATGGTCGAGGTCGTCGAGGCCTCAAAGACAGTTCCTGTCATCGTCGATTTCTGGGCGCCATGGTGCGGTCCGTGCAAAACACTTGGGCCTGCCCTTGAGGCTGCGGTCACAGCCGCGCGTGGTGCGGTCAAAATGGCTAAGGTCAATGTTGACGAAAACCAGATGATCGCAGGCCAGCTTCAGGTTCAATCGATCCCCACGGTCTATGCCTTTTGGCAGGGCCAGCCGATTGACGGGTTTCAGGGCGCGGTTCCGGGTTCGGAAATCGAAGCCTTTGTTGAACGGGTCGTCAAAGCGTCGGGTGGTGACGCCAGCGGGGGCTTGGATGACGCCGTTGAAGCCGCCGAAGAAATGCTGGCCGAGGGGGCTGCTTCGGACGCGGCCCAGACCTTTGCCGCGATCCTCGGCGAAGACCCAAATCACGCCGCCGCCTACGGCGGATTGGTGCGGGCCAATATTGCGACGGGTGACCTGACGCAGGCCGAAGCTCTGCTGAGCGCGGTGCCCGAGGACATTGCCGATGCCCCTGAAATTCAAGCTGCCACGGCACAGCTTGATCTGGCCAAACAAGCCGAAAGCGCGGGTCCGTTGGATGAGTTGCGCACGGCTGTCGAGGCGGACGAGAACAATCATCAAGCCCGCTTTGACTATGCGGTGGCGCTCAATGCAGCCGACAACGCGGAAGAAGCGGTGAACCAGTTGCTAGAGTTGTTCCGGCGCGACCGCGAATGGAATGACGGGGCGGCGAAGACCCAATTGTTCATGGTGTTTGAGGCGTTGAAAGCCAATGATCCCGTGGTTCTGAACGGTCGGCGCAAGCTCAGCTCGATGATATTTGCCTGATCGGGATTTGCGGTTTAGGGTCGAGTGATGAAGTTCAACGCTGCTGATCTTCCGGACAATATCCC
>JBELFK010000105.1:0-10450 GCA_042092935.1 Paracoccaceae bacterium
GGTTCGCCAGCCGCGATTTTCTTGCCGAAATCGATGACCAATAGGCTGTCGACAACGGCCATCAATGCGTGGACGACATGTTCAATCCATATAATCGTGGTGCCGCCCGCGTGGACCCGCTTGATCGTATCAATCAGTGCGTGACATTCGGCTTCCGTCAGGCCGCCTGCAATCTCATCGAGCAGGAGTAACTGGGGCTTTGCAGATAAGGCACGCGCCATTTCCAAGCGCTTGCGCTCTAGCAGAGTTAATGATCCTGCACGCACGTTGGCCTTGGGTAAAAGGCCTGTATCCTCAAGCACGCAAATGACATGCGTTTCGGCCACAGTTCCACTTAGGCCAGCGCCTTGCGTGGCTCCGACCAATGCGTTTTCAAATACTGTCATGCCGCCAAAGGGCTGCGGCACCTGAAAGCTACGCGCGATTCCCATTTTGGAACGCTGCGCGGCTGAGGTCGACGTTATGTCTGACCCGTTGAATTCAATGCGCCCCGCGTCCGGGCGGAGCGCACCTGTGATTAAGTTGAACAAAGACGTCTTGCCGGCACCGTTCGGACCGAGAATTCCAAGGGCAGCGCCCTTTGGGACGTCAAAGCTGGTCTCATCGGCCACCACAACGGCGCCAAAAGACCTGCTAAGTCCCGATACAGAAAGAAGTGCCGACAAGTTGTTTTCCTTAGCTCAACAGTTGCAGATCGCCGCCTTTGGGGATCTCTGGTGCAAATGTGTTGTTCGTAACAACAAGCTCCATTCCGCTGTCGTCCTTCTGCCACTGGCCAGCGACCAGAGGTGTCTTGGTGACATTCGGCACCGGACCATTTGCCCAGTTCACATCGCCCACGATTGTCGACAGGTTGGTCGACTTGATCGCGTCTACGTTTGCGACCGGATCGTCGAGATCGGCGGATCGTGAAATCACGTCGCGCACAACTTCAAACAATGCGTGCTTAAAGCCGATAGGCTGAGTCCATGGACGACCTGTTGCCGCTGAATAGCCATTGGCCAATTCTCCGGCACTTGCGCCGCTCAGCGATGAGTTGAACGGGTGGCTTGGGGTCCACCAGATCTCCGAGGTCAGTCCCTCGGCACGATCGCCGAGTGATTCAATCACGGACGGGAACAGAAGGGCCTTGCCGATTGTTACAACCTTCGGCTTGAACCCTTGCTGTGCGGACTGCGCCCAGAAGGTCGCGAAGTCGGGTGGGATCATATTGCCGGTGACAATCTCGCAACCCGCCTCTTTGAAGGCCGAAATGTAGTTTGAGAAATCGTCGTTCAATGGCTGGTAGCGACCGGGGTCGGTCAACGAGAATCCAGCAGCTTCAAGTGCAGGTGGGAATCCGAGGTTTGGATCGCCCCAAGCGTTGCCGTCTGCGTCGTTGGGGAACAGGCCCGCAACGTTTTTAGCCGCGCCAGAGCTGCCCCAAAGGTCGAGGAAGTTGCCGATAACGTCTTCAAGACCCCAGAAGAAGTGGTACGTGAAATCGAAGCCTTCCGCCGGATTGCCGTTGCGTCCAAAGAAGTATGGCTGCCACGGGCAGTCCGTCGTGATACAGGGCACTTCGTTGATTTCTGCCTGATCCGCAACTGGGTTGGTGGTGTCTGGTGTCGACGCCGCAACCATGAAGTCAACTTCGTCGCCAAGGATCAAATCGGCTGCAACTTCTGCCGCACGGTTTGGGTTCGACTGGCTGTCTTTCGAAATGATTTCGACGTTGTAGGTCTTACCGTTGTTTTCAACACCGCCCGAAAGCGCGGCCTTAATGCCTTCCAATACATAGTCATCTGCCTCGGCAAAGCCTGCCAATGGGCCAGTGCGCGGGCTGACATGGCCGATACGGATGGTTGGGTGCGACGCGTAGGCCCGCGATGATGTCAGGATTGCCGGTGTTGCAACTGTTGCCGCAAGGCCCCCCAATACCTGTCTTCTAGTCGTTTTAAGTGTCATATTTCTCTACCTCCCTGAGATCAGATTAGTCGGGCAAAATTGCCTCTAGTTTACGCAGATGTTCAGCCACGCGGGCCTTGGTCGCCGCGAGGTCTGCTTTGCTCCATTCTCGCAGCCCGGCACCTGCGGCCATTCCAGTTCGCCCCTGATCCAAAAGCTCTTGCAGTAGCGCTGAGGGCTGGCCAGAGGCCTCCAGATCAAAGAGAACCTGATTGTGAATATCCTGTGTCAGTTCAAGTCCGACGAGATCGGCATTCTCGAGCGGTCCAAGCACCGCAAGACGGCGGCCAAAACTGGCCTTCACCACATCGTCAACGGCCTTGGCCGAGCATATTCCGTTTTCCACAAGTGATATGGCCTCGCGCCACAAGGCGTGCTGAAGACGATTGCCGATAAATCCAGGCACGTCCTTTTCGACCATCACCGGCGTTTTTCCAGCGTCGTCCAGCAAATCAAACGTTGCTTGCGCCAGCGCGGGATCGGTCCACTCGGTTTTCACCACTTCAACAAGCGGGATCATATGCGGCGGGTTCCACCAATGCGTCCCCAAAGCGCGGTGGCGGGTATTTAACCCTTCCATGATTTTTGAAATCTGGATCACCGACGTATTGGAGGCCAAAATCGCGTGAGCCGGTGCGTTGGCCTCGATTTCCGCGAAAATAATCTGTTTCAATTCCAGTTTTTCGGGGGCCGCTTCAAATACGAAATCGGCCTGCTTTACCGCGCCCGTGACCGTCGAAAACAATTCAATTCGCTTTAGCGCCTTGGCAATTTCCGCGTCATCGCAGCCAAGCAACCGCATGCTTTCGGACACCCGCTGGGGGACGGAACGCAGCGACTCCTCAACCGGATCGGTGATCGCCACATACTGACCGACGCGTGCAAATGTCAGCGCGATGCCGTGGCCCATCAGGCCGGCCCCAACAACTGCGATTTGGCGGTTCTTGGTCATGACTTATCCGGCCGTATACCCACCATCCGCATAGAGGATGTGGCCCGTGTAAAAATCTGATGCTTTAGAAGCTAGGAAAAGAAGTGGGCCAGCAAGATCTTCTGGCTCGCCCAGTCGGCCCTTTGGGACACGGGTCAGGAAACCATTGCGTACCGTTTTTGCCTCTTCCGTGTCTTCAAACATCCAAGAAGTGAGAGGTGACCGGAAAACTGTCGGAGCGATGGCGTTCACAGTTATACCCGTCGGTCCAAGCTCGCAGCCAAGCGACTTGGTGATACCGTCAACCGCGGCCTTTGACGCGCAATAGGCGGTGTAGCCGGCAGGGTGGCCCAACAGACCCCGTGCGGAGCTGACAAGCACGATTTTGCCGCCATTGCCTTGCGCCTTCATTTGCCCCGCCGCAGCCCGCGCGAGAAGCCAGCTTTGTGTGACGTTGGCATCCATCACAGCGGTGAAGGTGTCGGGTTCCATGTCATTGATTAGCGAAACCTTGTTCATTCCCGATGCAACGACAAGAATATCAAGCGACCCAAAGTCGTCTGCCGCGGTTTGCATCAACTCTGCGCAGATCGCTTCGTCGGTTGGGCGTTTGTTGACGGCCGTGACCTTGGCGCCCAAGCCCCGACATTCTTGCGATATCTCGTCCAGCGCGGCCTGATTACCAGCGACAAGAACCAGATTGCAGCCCGCACCCGCCAAAATGCGGGCCGCGACCATGCCAAATGCACCGGACGCGCCCGTGATAAGCGCCGTCTTGCCTGCGACTTCAAACATCGAAAGTGGATTGGCCATTGCGTTCATTTTAGCTCTCCGGCGGATAGGGAATGACAACCAGCATCTTGCAGACGTGGTTGGATTTGTTTTCGATGCGACGCAGCTGACCGGCGGGAATGGTACAGCTATCCATCGCGCCAAGGACTTCTGTTTTGCCGTCCCACTCGATGGTCATCTCACCTTCAAGAATGACGTAGACCTTTTCAAAGGGCGTGCTGTCCGGCCCTGCGCCACCACCGGGCAGAAACTGAGAAAAACCGATCCATTGATTGGTAGGCCCGCCCTCTTCAAAACCTTGAAGCCGAAGGCCAGTCACGTCCCAATGATTGGGTGCGTCATATTTTTCGGCGTCTTCAAATCGTTTAATCAACATTGGCGTTTTCCCGAAAAAAGGAGGAATTGGGTGCTGCTCGGGGAGGATTGCAGCACCCGTGCGATCAGAAGCTCTCGCCTGCTTCGATGCGGTATTGCTGGTCTTTGTCGGTCATGGCGACCAGACGAATGATGCAACCATCACCCCGATCCCAATTCCACGGGAAGAACGCGAAAGTCACGCGTTTGCCTGTCACGCGATCCAGATCACCGCCGACGTTCTCGATCCCGAGAATGCCATTTGAGAACAGCTTTTGGTGCACCGGCTCCCACTCGGGGAAATCGTCTTTCCAATCGCGACCGCCGGACCATTCCTTATATTCCGCTTCCAGATGCGGAAGGATCGGACCGTTGCGCTGAGGACCAATCGCCGTCGCCAGTGGGTGGTCGTTGGCTTGGGTGTCATGGCCAACAACCTTGATGCCCTTTTCAACCATCCAGTCGGCCGCCGATGGAACAAGACCGGGACAATAGGCAAAATACCCGCCATCTTCGTATTTCTTGTGCCAACCGGTGTTGATAATCAGCACGTCATTCTTGCGGATCGCGTGACCGCAGGCTTTTTCAAGGTCGTCTCCGGTGATCGGCTCCCACTTTTCTTTCGGGATGTCGACGACAAGGCCAGAGCCAAAGAAATGCGGCAGCGGGACCTCGTCAATGAAGGGCGTACCTTCAACAACATGCGCAGGGGCGTCGATGTGGGTCGTGACGTGCATCGTCGTTGTGATCGTCTGGGACAGTACGCCGGACTTGGCCATGTAGTGTTTGCGATCGATCTGAACGTCTTTGAAATACGGCCAGTTCGGACATTGGAACCCATAGCGGTGGCTGAGGTTCACGAACTCAAGCCCCATGTCGTTGTTGTCGTTCTCCTGGAAATCAATTCCGCGAATGTTGATGGTCATGCCGTACTCCCGTGCGTAAGTGTTTCGCATAATGGTGCACATGCATCACAATACGGTCAAGTATTGATTTGCTCTCGCACTACCCATACGCTAGTCATCACAAATTCCACAAAACACCGGCGGTGAGGGATCAGCTTGGACGATCAAAACACTCATAAAAATCAGGGTATACAGGTCATATCCCGCGCGGCTGATATTCTTCGCATCCTTGGAAATGAGACCACGGGTCTCAGCCTCGGGCAGATCGCAAAGAAAGTGAATTTGCCCCGCTCTACGGTACAGCGCATAGTTTCTGCCCTGTCTGTCGAGGGTTTCATCGCCATCGAGAAAGGGTACGGGGGAATCAAGCTGGGGCCTGAGATTCAGTCTCTGGCAAATGCGTCCACGCTGAACCTAAGAGAGCGTATTCGCCCACTCATGCAGAACCTCTCGGATCGGACCGGTGAGACCGTTGACCTTGCCATTCTGCAAGGCAACCAAATGCTGTTCATTGACCAGGTGGTCGGCAGTCATCGCCTGAGAACCGTGTCGAGCATCGGCGAAACTTTCCCGCTGGTGACATCCGCCAACGGCAAAGCCGCATTGTCGTGTATCGATAAAGACAGAGCCAGCCAGCTTATCGCACAAGAACTTGAGCGCCGCGCGGAACTGGCCACATCCTTCGAAGCCATATGCGCTGAAATCGACCACATCCGCGCAACCCGCCTTGCCTTTGACGAGGACGAACACACCGATGGCATCTCAGCGATCGGCTACGCCATGGCCAGCGATCAGGGCGAGATCTTTGCCATCTCAGTGCCCGTGCCCACGTCCAGATACGGGCGCACCAAGGCGGCCCTTGTCCGTGCCGTCGAGGAAAGCCGCCGCAGTTTTGAGCGACTGCAATAGGATAGCGCAGAGCAAGCCACCTCGCAGAAATATGCGTGATGCAAAACCCGCCCCTAAGTCGCCCGTAGGGGCCGTTCATTGAAGAAGCGGAACTTCAAATCAACCAATCGGTGCACTGCTGAAGCATTTGAGTTTTCGAACGCTTTGACGCCTGCACGGATTTACAAATACATGTGGAAACTGTGACTGAGGCTGGCGAAAAGCGAAAGCAACAGATCATTCGTTTCAATCTTTTTGGCCAGTATTACGGTAATTCGGGACTCAAGCGCGCGCGGCAAAACGCTTTTGCCTGTCGGCGACAAATATTGGATCGATCCGAGTCAGCGGGTCTTTGGGGCGATTTAGGCCAGGGCAAATGAAAAAGCTGGCAAGGTAATGATTTCTTTACTTTCGCGCGGCGAAAGAAAGATGTAAGCGGAAACGAGTGATCGCGTTTTGATTGAAAATGCCTTCGCGAAATCTTCAAAAAACCTTTGCATTCCGCTGCGGAACACACTATCGCTCAAAGTTGAGCGCTATGTTTTTTGCGACATTCCAATTTCAGTTTCCAATTTCCCAGACCGCACACGCGCGCTCTCTGGTGCGGTAGCTTTTCCCCCGATGGCCAGCACCCGTTCAGAACAGCAGGAAGAGATCCGGTTTCGGATGCTGCGCTTGCTTGAAGAAAACCCCGAGATGAGCACACGACAACTGGCGAGTGAAATGGGGATTTCGAACGGCGCGTCGTATTATTGCCTGAACGCGCTGGTTGAGAAGGGCTGGGTCAAGCTCGGAAACTTTAAGCGATCAGAGCACAAGGGGCGCTACGCCTATGTCCTGACGCCGACGGGCATTGCCGAGAGGGCAGGGCTGACAAAACGGTTCCTCGCACGCAAAATGACCGAGTTTGAGGCGCTGAAGTGTGAGATAGAAGAACTTGAGGCCGAGGTGGCGCTTGGCGCAGAAGCAAAACCTGGTTGGCGGGGATGACGTGTGAGTTGCGTTATCGGGGATTTGTAAGGAATTTTCAAAAATGCCTTGCAAAACAAAAAATGAATTGCGATTTTAAAACATCCCTTCTCTGACAACTCTGATGGCTGATATGCAAGAATCCAAGCTAACCTCCAAAGGGCAGACAACTCTGCCTAAAGACGTACGGACTGCCCTTCATCTAGAGCCAGGCGACACGCTTAGGTATCTGGTGCTCGACGGCGAGGTGCGCATTTTGAAGGCACGCCCCCTGGCCGAGTTGAAGGGCATGTTGAAGCGGTCTGTTCAGAAACCTGTGAGCCTCGATGAGATGGAAGAAGCCATCGCGGCTGGAGCGACTGAGTAAATCTTGATTGCGTTAGATACAAATATTCTGGTGCGTTACTTGAGCCAAGATGATCCGGTTCAATGTGGCGAAGTAGATCGGCTCATGGCGCAACTTTCAGCGGATGCGCCCGGTTATGTGTGCCGTGAGGTGCTCGTTGAGCTTGTCTGGGTTCTTGAGCGCAGCTACGCCTATGCTCGCGAGGATATCGCGCGGGCCTTGGAGGGTCTGTTGTCGGCATCCGAACTACAGATTGAGTGTGCGGGTGATGTGGGCGCTGTTTTGCAGCTCTATGCCGATAAGGGCTTTGGCTTTTCGGACCTGATGATCCGTCAGGCATCCCAGAGAGCCGGGGCTCAGTCGCTCGTCACGTTTGATCGCAAAGCGGCTCAGCTGGACGGCGTGGATCTGCTGGGAGAAACTCGCCCCTCATGAGCGGACGTGTGGTTTTTAACGACTGGAAATCTGCGACGAGCGAACTCCCAAGAACGCTTGGTGGTCGTATCTGGTGGGATGACGACGGACGTCGCGGTGCCAGATGAGCGCATACTCCTTCAGTCCAACAATTGCTTGTGATTTGCTGAGAAAGCACCCTAGTCTAGTCTGGATTATCTTTCTCAAAAATGCTTATTCGTACACCCAACTTTTCCGGACTTGCCATTGCCGGAGTGTTACTTTTTCAACCTGCAATTGCTGCTGGCCAAAGTCTTTTGGATGACACCGGACAACTGCTCGCCATGGCAGATTATGACGGTGCATTGGAATGTCAATCGGCATTCAATCCTGACCCCTTATCGGCATCCAATATTGACCCACTTTGTGCTGAGCAGGCCCGGCGCTGCGTAGTCTCCATTTAACGCAGCAGTGGCGGGCCTGCGGGGTTTCGGATTTGCGCTATGCGCGGTTTTTTAAGCGCCAGCTTTCGTTGCCGGTCTCGACGATCTCGCAATGGTGGGTGAGCCTGTCGAGGAGCGCGGTTGTCATCTTTGCATCGCCGAACACGCTTGGCCATTCGCCGAAGGCCAGGTTGGTGGTGACGATGATCGAGGTGCGCTCATAGAGCTTACTGATCAGGTGGAACAGAAGCTGACCGCCGGTCTGCGCAAAGGGCAGATAACCCAGCTCATCCAGGATCAGGAAGTCGAGGCGGGAGATCAGGTCAGCGGTTCGGCCCTGCCGCTCGGCACGGGCTTCTGCATCGAGCTTGTTCACGAGATCGACGACATTGAAGAACCGGCCCCGTCGTCCGGCCCGGATGCAGGCGCGGGCGATGCTAACGGCAAGATGGGTTTTGCCGGTTCCGGTGCCGCCGATCAGGACGAGGTTCCGCTGATGGTCGAGGAAGTCACCTCCTGCCAGGTCGCGGATCAGCGTCTCGTTGACTTGCGCCGCCTCGAAGTCGAACTCTTCCAGTTCTTTGGCCAGGGGCAGTTTGGCAATGGTCATCTGGTATTTGACCGAGCGGGCTTGCTTCTCGCGGATCTCGGCAGTGAGCAGATCCCCGATGATCTGTTGCGGCTCATGCTGGCGTTTGACAGCGGTGGTCAGGACCTCGTCATACGCTGCTCTCATTCCGTAGAGCTTCAGCTTTCCCATCGCGTCGATCACGTCTGAACGTTCCATCTGTCTTTCTCCTCAAGCTGTCGTATCGGTCGCAGTCTGCAATTGGCTCGCAGGCCAGCTGCAGCGCGTCCGGGGTGGTAATGGTCAAGGGTGGTGGCGGCTCGCGGTGCCGGGCCAAGATGTTCAGCACGACGCCAGCCGAATGAACGTTGTGGCTGAGGGCTTCGGCACATGCGGCCTCGACCGCATCGATCCCGTCAGTCAGCACGGCGCTGAGGATGTCGACCATCTGCCGGTCGCCGCCGGGCTGGTGTTCCAGTTTGCGCCACACGCGTCGGATCGGCACCGGCAACTCCCACTCCTTGAACGGTGCCCCGTTGCGAAGGGCACCCGGTTTGCGAGCCAGAACGGGTATGTAATGCAGGGGGTCAAAGATGGTTTTATCCCGCCCAAAGGCACGCTCGTGTTGGCCGACAATCCGGCCATCCTGCCAGCATTCCAACCGGTCGGCGTAGGCCCTGATCTCCACCGGCCGCCCGACCGCCCGGGCATCGACTGAGTATCTGTTCTTATCGAAGCGGATCAGACAGGTCTTGGAGACAGATGCCGGGACCGCATGGAATCCATCGAACGGGCCGACGTAAGGAACAAGGTTCGGACGCTCTTCTTCGAACACCTCCCAGATTGTCCTGTCGCGCAGTTCCGGATGCTTGTTCGCCTTCGCATAGGCCAGGCAACGATCTTCCAGCCAGGCATTCAGCTCGGCATAAGATTTGAACTTCGGGCGTGGCACGAAGAACCGCCGACGGATCACGCCGACCTGGTTCTCGACCTGACCCTTCTCCCAACCCGAAGCCGGGGTGCAAGCGACGGGATCAACCATATAATGCCCGCACATCTGCTGGAACCGCCGATTGTAAGCGCGTTCCTTGCCGACGAAGATCGCATCAACCGCCGTCTTCATATTATCGTAAATGCCTCGAGCGCAGGCGCCGCCGAAGAAGGCGAACGCCTTGTCATGAGCGTCGAACACCATCTCCTGCGTCTCGCGGGGGTACGCCCGGACAAACGGCATCCGGCTGTGGCTCAGGCGCACATGTGCCACCTTCACCGTCGTGGTCGCGCCGTCGATCAGAACAACTTCATGGCTCCAGTCGAACTGATATGCCTCGCCGGGATCGAAGCTCAATGGCACATAAGCCGCCGCCGAGGCTTCCCGCGTCGTCTTCGACCAACTGGTCGCATATCGACGAACCGCATCGTAGCTGCCGTCGTAGCCTCGATTGCGCAGTTCTTCGTAGACCCGGACAAGTGTCAGACGCTGTCGTTTGGGTTGGCGGGCGTTCTCCGCCAGCATCTCGTCCAGATCGGAACGCCACGGATCGATCTTCGGCCGGGGTTGGCTGGTTCGGTCATAGCTGAACTCGGTCGCACCCGACCGCACCACCTTGCGCACCGTGTTCCGCGATACCCGCAGCTCACGGCAGATCTGCTTGATCGACTTACCCTGGATAAAATACGCCCGCCTGATCTTCGCAATCGTTTCCACAACCAACATCCCCAACTCGCTCCCTCAATCCTTTGAGGAAGCTTCTGAACAGAATTATCAGGGGGGTCACTTTTGGACGCCGATTACCCCAATACGGGGGTCAATTTTGCATGCCGGTTCACACCCCAGTGTTTTACTAGGAAACTAAGCATCTGATATGATTGGTAATTTTGGTTGCGGGAGTAGGATTTGAACCTACGACCTTC
>JBELFK010000106.1:0-10367 GCA_042092935.1 Paracoccaceae bacterium
CGCTGAGCTTTCTTGAGTTCAACTACATGATCTTGCAGGCCTATGATTTTCTTGAATTGAACCGCCGCTATGGCTGTCTTGTGCAGTTTGGCGGGTCGGACCAATGGGGCAATATCGTCAACGGGATCGATCTGACGCGCCGTGTTCTCGACCACGAGATTTACGGGCTGACCTCGCCTTTGCTGACCACTTCGGACGGCAAGAAAATGGGCAAATCGCAGAATGGCGCGATCTGGTTGAACGCTGACATGTGTGCGCCTTATGAGTTCTGGCAGTTCTGGCGCAACACGACCGACGCCGATGTTGGCCGGTTCCTGAAGCTCTATACCGAGATGGATTTGGACGAATGCGAACGCCTCGGGGCGCTTGAAGGGTCCGAGATCAACGCCGCAAAGATCATCCTTGCCAATGAGGTGACCACCCTGTGCCACGGGGCCGAGGCTGCCGCGGCGGCCGAAGCAACCGCACGCGAGGTCTTTGAAAAAGGTGGCGTTGGCGATGATCTGCCGACTTTGGAAATCGCGGCCGGTGATCTGCCTGTATCCATCGTCCAGTTGATCGTGAAATCCGGCCTTGCCAAATCTGGCAAGGAAGCCAAGCGATTGATCGCCGAAAACGGTGCCAAGTTGAACGATGCCCCACTGAGCGATGCGGGGTTGATGATCGATGCGGATGCCTTGATCGCGCCGATCAAGCTGAGTGCGGGCAAAAAGCGCCACGCCTTGGTGACACTGGGCGCTTAGGCCTTGAATTGATGATGGCGCGCGCCTGACTGGCGCGTGCCGTTTTTCAACGCATGCGGTTTTACTCGCCCAGCATCCACTGTCCGTCCGGCCAGAAGGCATGGAAGACAAATGCAAACATAATATCGTGTGGGATGTCGTTGCCGTTTGCATCTTTGACGCGCACCGATCCGACGTCGCGGCTGATCGCGAATTCGGTTTGATCCAGCGCTGATGCCTGACCCTTGCGCCACGACAACTCGATATCGGCCTCGGAAATGACCTCTAACTCCGCAAGCCGCGTCAAAGGCCACGCCTTGTCACCAACCCGAACGACGCGCACCATTGGGGGGATACCGAAGGGTGGATTCTCGCCATTGTAGAGGAAGGGTCGCGTCGAACTGTCGTATTTATAATAGGGATTCTGGCCATAGCGCCGCAAATACGCGGGTTGCGCCATGACAAGACCGTCGGGTTGCGAGTCTTTGAACTGGTCCCAGCTTTCTGTCCACGTCGGGATTGACGTCAGCTCAACGCCAGTCATCTCACCGACGATGCCGAGACCAACGGCCTGTTGCCACCAGCTTTCGGTTTGGCGGTCAAACATAATCAGGTTGGAAAGCCGCAATTTGCCCGTGACGCCAAAGTAAAGCTCTTGTCCGTTGACCACGCGGTCAAAGGTGATGCCCGTGTTGCAAAGCGGGCAGTAAGTGACGGCAAATTTGGAATCGCCAATCGTGTCGTTGACGATTTCATGCCACATCAAATAGCGGATCGGATAGGCGCGGGCGCGTTCCCCGTCGAGCTTGACCACAACCAAGGGTTCGCGCGGATCAAAATCCTCGACCTGATCGATCTCGATGAATTGCGGGTCGTCAATGGCCGGAATACCGTCCCGGGCCGGACCGCCGGAAAGGATCTCGACCCAGCTTTCAACCGATGTCGTCTCAAAATCCGTGTTCGGCCACTCATATTGCCAGAACTCCGGATTAGCGCTTGCGGGGCCGGCAAATACGGCGGCGGAAATTGTAACTGCTCTCAAAAACGACATGGGCCATCCTCCTGTAGGGAAGGATGGCCCGTATCTTAGCAGGGCGATAGCCCCCCACACAGGCTTGTGAGGGGTTGCGATTACTCGATCTCGGTGACCTTCGCCATGACGTCCGGCGCGCCAATGACCGACCCATTGCGCCCCTTGCCCAGTTTGATCGCGTCCAAAACTTCTAGACCCGAGGTCACTTCGCCGACAACGGTGTATTGGCCATTCAGGAAATAACCCGGTTCAAACATGATGAAGAACTGGCTGTTGGCGCTGTTCGGGTTTTGCGAGCGGGCCATGCCCACAACGCCGCGTTCATAGGGGATGTCCGAAAACTCGGCAGGCAGGTCTGGATACTGCGAGGCCCCCATGCCCGCATAGGACATGTCGCCCCCGTCGAGCTTGCCGAATTCCACGTCACCGGTTTGGGCCATGAAGCCCTCGATCACGCGGTGGAACACAACGCCGTCATAGGCACCTTCTGCCGCGAGGGTCGAAATACGCTCGGCGTGGCGCGGGGCAATTTTTTCAAACAGGTCGATGACAATCGTGCCGTTGGCCTCGCCCTCGACTTCGATTTGGATGCCCGTGGCCAGCGCAGGGCTGGCCATCAAGGCAAAGGCCAGCGCGAGCTTACGCATCTGCGGCCACCTTGACGCTTAGCATGCGATCAGGGTTCGCAGGCGGCTCGCCTCGGGTGATGGCGTCCACATGCTCCATGCCCTCAATCACACGTCCGTAAACGGTGTATTGGCGGTTCAGGAAGTGATTGTCCTTGAAGTTAATGAAGAACTGGCTGTTTGCGCTGTCGGGGTTCTGCGACCGCGCCGCACCGATTGTGCCACGATCATGCGGGATGCCCGAGAACTCAGCCTTGACGTTTGGCAGGCTCGATCCGCCTGTGCCAGCCATGCGGATGTTAAACCCGTCCTCCATATCGCCATGCTCAACATCGCCGGTCTGCGCCATGAAGCCGTCAATGACACGGTGGAAAGCGACGTTGTCGTATTCACCGGCACGCGCCAGCTCTTTCAGGCGTTCGCAGTGAAGCGGGGCGATGTCTGGCAGCAACTCGATGGTCACGGTGCCGTCTTTAAGCTCCACCAGAATGGTGTTTTCGGGGTCTTTGATCTCAGCCATCTGGCGTCTCCTGTATATTTGTGCAGCGATAGGTAAGCGCTAATGTGCGCGATGCCAAGACACAGTTGACGTCAAGGCGCGAATGGGGCCTAAAGCCGCCAAACATTTCAGCACTGGAGATTTGCACAATGGCTTGGAAAACGCTCGACGATATGGATCTGGACGGCAAGATTGTTGTGACCCGTGTGGATATCAACGTGCCGGTTGCAAATGGCAAGGTGACAGACGCCACCCGCATTGAGCGCATCAAACCAACGATTGAGGATATTCTGGCCAAAGGCGGCAAGCCGGTTCTGCTGGCGCATTTCGGACGCCCCAAGGGGCAGTATGTGCCGGAAATGTCGCTGCGGATCACCCTGCCCGCATTGGAAGAGGTTCTGGGGCGCTCGGTGGTGTTCATCGAACGCCCGTCACGTGACTTGATCGCTGCCGAAGCATCGGATGCGGTGATCCTGGTTGAGAACACCCGCTTCAGCGAGATGGAAGAAAAGAACGACCCGATGATGGCAAAGTTCCTCGCCTCGCTTGGGGATGTTTATTGCAACGATGCGTTTTCGGCGGCGCACCGCGCACATGCCTCGACCGAAGGTGTCGCCCGTCTGCTGCCAAGCTGCGCTGGTCGCCTGATGGCGGCTGAATTGACCGCCTTGGAAAAGGCGCTCGGCAAGCCGCAGCGGCCGGTGGTCGCCGTGGTCGGCGGTGCCAAGGTTTCGACCAAGCTGGAATTGCTTGGCAATCTGGTCGACAAGGTCGATCACCTCGTGATTGGCGGCGGTATGGCGAACACCTTTTTGGCGGCGCAGGGCGTGGATGTTGGCAATTCTCTGGCCGAGCATGACATGACCGACACGGCGATGGAGATCCTCGGGAAGGCGGTTGTCGCAGGCTGCGAGATTATTCTGCCATCGGACGTCGTGGTGGCGCGTGAATTTGCCGCCAATGCGGCCAACCAAACCGTTGCCGCCGACGCCTGCCCTGCGGATGCGATGATCCTTGATGCCGGCCCTGAGAGCGTGGCGAAGATCGTGGCAACACTGGAAGCGTCTAAAACCCTGATCTGGAACGGCCCGCTTGGCGCGTTTGAGATCGAGCCTTTTGATGCCGCCACCAATGCCGCCGCTGCCAAAGCCGCTGAACTGTCAAAGGCAGGCAAGCTGATTTCGGTCGCGGGCGGTGGCGACACGGTCGCTGCCCTGAACAAAGCCGATGCGGCCAAGGACTTTACCTATATTTCCACTGCCGGTGGCGCGTTCCTTGAGTGGATGGAAGGGAAAACCCTACCCGGAGTCGCCGCGCTGGAAGGATAAAGTATAGTGTTGGCGCTAACACCAAAACTGTTAGCGCCACCGTCATTGCGCTTCTGCGATTGCTTCCCGTAAGACAGGGATATCAATCATTTAGAGGCGGAAAACGATCATGAGCAATGCGCAACAACTCGAACAAATGACGTCCGGCAATGGATTCATTGCAGCTCTGGATCAATCGGGCGGCTCCACGCCGAAAGCGCTTCGACTCTATGGCATCGACGAGGGCCAGTATTCCAACGATGCCGAGATGTTCGATCTGATCCACGAGATGCGTTCGCGGATCGCGCAGGCACCTGATTTCACGGGTGAAAAGGTCGTCGGTGCAATCCTGTTCGAAATGACAATGGATCGCGACATTGCAGGCAAGCCCGCCGCCCAGTTTCTTTGGGAAGAGCGGGGTGTTGTCCCGTTTCTTAAGGTCGACAAGGGCCTGGAAGAGGCTGAAAACGGCGTCAAACTGATGAAACCCATGCCCGATCTGGTCGCGACGCTGGAAAAGGCCGTTTCCAAAGGCATTTTCGGCACCAAGATGCGCTCGGTGATCGATGCCGCTGACGCGACCGGTATCGCCGCCAATGTGGCGCAGCAGTTTGAAATCGGCAAACAGATCCTGTCCCACGGGCTTGTCCCGATCCTCGAACCAGAGGTGACGATCTCGATCGCAGACAAAGCCGCCGCCGAGGATATATTGCTGGCCGAAATTCTTAAACAGTTGGACGCGCTGAGCGACGATCAGAACATCATGTTGAAGCTGACGCTGCCGGAAACCGACAACCACTATAAACCTGCAATCGATCATCCACGCTGCATTCGCGTCGTTGCGCTGTCCGGCGGATACACCCGCGACGAAGCCAACGCGCGCCTGTCAAAGAACGCCGGCATGATCGCCAGCTTTAGCCGTGCCTTGACCGAAGGCCTGAGCGCGCAGCAAAGCGACGAGGCGTTCAACGCCAGCATTGGCGCATCCATCGACAGCATCTTCAAAGCCTCGGTTGCGGGCTGAGGTCGCCGCCCCCAATCAGGATGGGTCAGAGTTTCCCGACTCTGGCCCATTTTTTTGTTCTCAAAATCATTGTTTTATGCAATGAATGCAGCAACGCGCACGTCAGAGGCGCATGAGGCAGGACGAACAAGACCATGGATCAGGTTAAATCCAGATCACAATTCCGTCTTTTGGGAATATTTGCGGTTGCGATGGCTGCAAGTCTCTATTTTGCTTTTGCCGCTGTGCAAGGCGAATACGGGCTGTTCCGGCGTGCGGAAATCAACGCGGAAATCCTGCAGCAACGGCTTATTCTGAACGACCTGAACGCCGAGATTGCCCGCATGACCAACCTGACCAAACGCTTGTCGGATTCGTATCTCGACCTTGATCTACTGGATGAACAGGCGCGCGACGTTCTAGGGTACGCCCGCCCGAACGAGATCATTCTTCAGTAAACCCCCTTGTTTTCAACAATATTGCACGCAGCGCATGGCCGTTATGCGCTGTCTCCGGATTTTTTTCTCGCCTCAGAGCGTCGCTTCCTGTAATAGATAGTTTAACGCTAAACTATTATTTTGAAGCGGAGGAAGAGGACGAAAATGGCCACCCGAAAAACCGCAAAGAAACCAAATGTTTCTGCTGAAGAACTGCTTGGTTATTACCGTGACATGCTACTGATCCGTCGATTCGAGGAAAAAGCAGGCCAACTATACGGGATGGGGCTGATCGGTGGCTTTTGTCACCTCTACATCGGTCAGGAAGCCGTTGTTGTCGGTCTTGAGGCCGCAACGAAAGAGGGCGACAAACGCATCACGTCCTACCGCGACCACGGACATATGCTTGCCTGCGGCATGGACGCTAACGGTGTCATGGCCGAATTGACCGGCCGCGAAGGCGGTTATTCAAAGGGCAAAGGCGGCTCGATGCACATGTTCAGCAAAGAAAAGCATTTCTACGGCGGCCACGGCATTGTTGGCGCTCAGGTGCCACTGGGCGCCGGACTTGCGTTTTCGGACAAGTATCGCGGCAATGACAACGTGACCTTCGCCTATTTCGGCGACGGCGCGGCGAACCAAGGCCAAGTCTACGAGACCTTCAATATGGCAGCTCTCTGGGATTTGCCGGTGATTTTCGTGATCGAAAACAACCAATACGCCATGGGCACCGCGCAGAACCGCTCGACCTCGACCCCTGACCTTTATACACGCGGTGAAGCCTTTGGGATCAAGGGCGAAACCGTCGATGGTATGGATGTTCTCGCGGTAAAGGCGGCCTCGGAAAAGGCTGTTGCGCACTGTCGTTCCGGCAAAGGCCCCTACATTCTTGAGGTCAAGACCTACCGCTATCGCGGTCATTCGATGTCGGATCCGGCAAAATATCGTACCCGCGAAGAAGTGCAGAAAATGCGCAGTGAACGCGACCCGATTGAACACGTTCGCGATTTGCTTTTGACCGGCAAGCACGCCTCCGAAGACGATCTGAAGGCCATCGACAAAGAGATCAAAGCCGTCGTCAACGAAAGCGCCGAGTTCGCAAAAGCCAGCCCCGAGCCTGCCTTGGAAGAGCTTTGGACCGACATCTACGCGGAGGCGAACTGATGCCACATTTTGAGATTTACGTCGCGGACGTCGAACAGGCCAAATCCTATTACATGGGTCTTTTCGGCTGGACCTATGCCGAGATGCCCGGCGGGGAAGAAGTGGAATATGTCCTGGCAGAGGGCAATGATGTTGGCTTTGACAAAGGCTGCACCGTCGGCCTTTTGCGTCGCCCCGACACGGCCCACCCTGCGGGAAGCGCCGTGCGCGGTGGCACAATGACATTTGAAGTCGATGATTGTGACACGACCTATAACTGGGCGCTGTCAAACGGTGGCGCAGAGGCCCTGCCCCCCACAGACTTTCCCGGCGTGGGCCGCGCGGCCTATGTCGAAGACGGACAAGGAAACATTGTCGGAATGCTCACCCCGGCAAAGGATGGAGAAGTATAATGGCGACCGAAATCCTAATGCCCGCCCTTTCACCGACCATGGAAGAAGGCACATTGGCCAAATGGCTGGTCAAAGAAGGTGACACCATCGAAAGCGGCATGATTATCGCCGAGATCGAGACCGATAAGGCGACGATGGAATTTGAAGCCGTTGACGAAGGCACGATGGGTTCGATCCTGATCGCGGAAGGCACCGAAGGCGTGAAGGTAAACACGCCCATCGCGGTTTTGCTGGAAGACGGCGAAGACGCCAGCGCTGCTGTTGCCTCGGCCCCTGCCCCTGCCGCCGAAGCCCCCGCGCCTGTCGCGGCCGCAGCCGCGCCATCGGTCCCAGCCACGCCGATTGCCCCGAAGGCCGATCTGACGCCGGATTGGCCCGAAGGCACCGAGATGAAAACGCAAACGGTTCGCGAAGCCCTGCGCGACGCGATGGCCGAAGAAATGCGTGCCAACGAAAACGTCCTGCTGATGGGGGAAGAGGTTGCCGAATATCAAGGCGCTTACAAAGTCTCGCAGGGTCTTCTCGACGAGTTTGGCGCAAAGCGTATCATTGACACGCCAATCACCGAGCACGGCTTTACAGGTATCGCAACCGGTGCCGCCTTTGGTGGCCTGAACCCGATTGTCGAATTCATGACCTTCAACTTCGCCATGCAGGCGATTGACCAGATCATCAACTCGGCAGCCAAAACGCTTTACATGTCCGGCGGTCAGATGGGCGCGCCTATCGTGTTCCGCGGTGCCAATGGCGCGGCGGCGCGCGTTGGCGCTCAGCACAGTCAGGATTACGCGGCGTGGTATGCACAGATCCCGGGTCTCAAGGTCGCGATGCCCTATTCCGCATCCGACGCCAAAGGCCTGTTGAAATCAGCGATCCGCGACCCGAACCCTGTGATCTTCCTTGAGAATGAAATCCTCTACGGTCGTCAGTTCGACGTGCCGGTTATGGATGATTTTACAGTTCCATTCGGCAAAGCCCGCATTTGGCGCGAAGGCACAGACGTCACCATCGTCAGCTTTGGCATCGGCATGCAGTACGCTTTGGAAGCCGCCGACAAGCTGGCCGAAGAAGGCATCTCAGCCGAGGTGATCGACCTGCGCACCCTGCGCCCGATTGATTATGACACGGTTTTGGCCTCGGTCATGAAAACCAACCGCTGCGTTACCGTCGAAGAAGGCTATCCGGTTTGCTCAATCGGTGGCCACATCTCGGCGACGATCATGCAAAAGGCGTTCGACTACCTTGATGCACCAGTGATTAACTGCGCGGGCAAGGATGTTCCGATGCCCTATGCTGCAAACCTTGAAAAGCTGGCGCTTGTGACCACCGACGAGGTGATCGAAGCCGTCAAGCAAGTCACCTACCGTTAAGGAGTTTAAGCGATGCCAATTGAAGTTCTCATGCCCGCCCTCTCTCCGACGATGGAGGAAGGCACCTTGGCCAAATGGCTGGTCAAAGAAGGCGACACGGTTTCCTCGGGCGATCTAATCGCCGAGATTGAAACCGACAAAGCCACCATGGAATTCGAAGCCGTGGACGAAGGCGTTGTCGGCAAGATCATGGTCGCCGAAGGCACCGAAGGCGTTAAGGTCAACACCTTGATCGCTGTGCTTCTGGATGACGGTGAAAGCGCAGATGACATCGGGACTGCCGCTGCGCCCGCACCCGTTGCTGACGTCGCCGCAGAAGAAGCACCCGCCGCTGCACCGGCGGCTGCTACTGTCGCAGCCCCTGCGGCTCCGGTCTCGGCCGATGGGTCGCGGTTGTTCGCAACGCCTCTGGCGCGCCGTATTGCGGCGGACAAGGGATTGGACCTGTCCCAAATCGCCGGCTCCGGCCCGCATGGCCGCATCATCAAAGCGGACGTTGAGGGCGCAACGGCCCAACCCGCAGCAGCACCCGTGGCCGAGGCGGCAGCGACTGCTTCTGCCCCTGCTCCGGCAACAACAGCCTTGGCAAGTGGCCCATCGACAGATGTGGTTCTGAAAACCTACGCGGATCGCCCGTTCGAGGAAGTCAGCCTTGACGGCATGCGCAAGACCATCGCCGCCCGCCTGACCGAGGCCAAGCAATCGGTTCCGCACTTCTACCTGCGTCGCGACATTCAACTGGACGAGCTTCTCAAGTTCCGCAGTCAGTTGAACAAGCAACTCGAAGGTCGCGGTGTGAAGCTGTCGGTCAACGACTTCATCATCAAGGCCTGCGCCTTGGCGCTGCAATCTTGCCCTGACGCCAATGCTGTTTGGGCCGGTGATCGCGTGCTGCGGTTCGAAAAATCTGACGTCGCTGTCGCCGTCGCCATCGAAGGCGGGCTGTTCACGCCTGTCCTTCAAGACGCTGAAAGCAAGTCGCTGTCGACTCTGTCGGCCCAGATGAAAGACCTCGCAACCCGCGCACGCGAACGCAAGCTGGCCCCACACGAATACCAGGGCGGCAGCTTCGCGATCTCAAACCTCGGGATGTTTGGCATCGACAATTTCGACGCGATCATCAATCCGCCACATGCGGCGATCCTTGCGGTCGGTGCAGGCGTCAAAAAGCCCATCGTCGGAAAAGACGGCGAACTGGCCGCTGGCACCGTGATGTCGGTCACTCTGTCGGTCGACCACCGTGTGATCGACGGCGCTTTGGGGGCAGAATTGCTTCAGGCGATCAAAGACAACATCGAAAGCCCGATGCTGATGCTTGCCTAAAGCGTCCCTTGAAACTCAATTGATATGGCTCAAGGCGAACTTTCTCGCCTTGAGCTTTTTTGTTGTCTTACGCGAACGGAGGACAGCATGGATTTTCACAAAGAGCTTGAGATCACCAACGACAACATCGACAACTACAAAGCCGAACAACCCCGCGGGGCGGCAGGCTTTAGCAACCTGCACCAGAGCGTCATGTTCGAAGGCGATCTCAGCAAAAAGCACAAGGAGCTGATCGCGCTGGCCATCGGCATCTCCAAGCAATGTTCGGATTGCACCGGGTTTCATGTGAAGGCCGCGATCAAAGCCGGTGCCACCAAACAAGAGGTCGCCGAGACCGTTTCGGTCTGCATCCTGATGGGGGGCGGACCTGCTTATATGTACGGTGCCCGCGCACTTGAGGCCTACGAACAATTCGCCCCAGAAGAAGAAACGTAAGGTTCATCTTTACACCCAAACTGCCTTGGCGCTTACTTTCCCGAAGTTTGGTCATC
>JBELFK010000107.1:0-10196 GCA_042092935.1 Paracoccaceae bacterium
TTCCTTCGAACAAATGCGCGCTGGCTGGCGGCAGGGTTTATGCTGACCCTGATGTCCGGCTTTGGGCAGACGTATTTCATCTCGATCTTTGCGGGCGAAATCCGAGACACCTTTGATCTGACCCACGGCGAATGGGGCGGGATTTACACGCTTGGAACCGGCGCTTCGGCGGCTGTGATGGTTTGGGCGGGTGGATTGACCGATAAATACCGCATTCGCGGTTTGGCCATGGTCATCTTGCCGATGCTGATGGTCGCCAGTTTTCTAATGGCTGGCGCTTTCGCCGTCTGGATGTTGCCCATCGTCATATTCTCGCTCCGTTTCGCGGGCCAAGGCATGATGAGCCACTTGGCCGTCGTCGCCATGAGCCGTTGGTTTGTCGCGGCCCGTGGGCGGGCGCTTTCAATCGCGGGGCTGGGTTATTCTGTGGGCGAGGCTTTCTTGCCGATGCTTTTTGTGTCACTATTGGTGATATTCGACTGGCGGATGCTATGGGTCGTCGCCGGCTTTCTTGCGATCCTTGGTTTGCCCGTGCTTCTTGGGCTGTTGCGCAGCGAGCGCACGCCACAATCCTTTGCGCAATCCGATCAAAGTCTTGGGATGCAGAACCGTCACTGGACCCGAGGGCAGGCTATTCGCCACCCGTTGTTCTGGCTCATGTTCCCTGCCCTTCTTGGTCCGTCCGCGTTTGGAACCGCGTTCTTTTTTCATCAGGTTTATTTCGCCGAACTCAAAAGCCTCAGCCATTTTGAGCTTGTTTCCCTGTTCCCGATCTACACGGGCGGGTCGATTGTGATGATGGTCGTCTCGGGCTGGTTGTTGGACAGGTTCGGGACACCAAGATTGATCCCTTGGTATCAGGTGCCGCTTGGCATCGGGTTTGTGATCTTTGGGCTAACGGGATCGCTGACCGGCGTTGTTGTCGGCATCCTGTTTTTCGCCGCAACTTCGGGGGCAAATGCGACCCTACCAAACGCGTTTTGGGCGGAATTCTACGGAACCAAGCATCTCGGGGCCATCAAAGCACTGGCGGCGGCGATCATGGTTTTAGGCTCGGCCATCGGTCCGGGGTTAACCGGTATGTTGATCGACATTGGAATAGGCCTTGAGACACAATTCGTTTGGGTTGGGGTCTATTTCTCCGTTGCGACCGCAATGATGGTCATCGGAATTCGGTCCGCCAAAAGCAGTCTATCTGCGACGACGTAGATAGACGTAGTAGGCACCACCGCCACCGTGTTTCAGATGCGCCTCTGAGACTTGCAGAACAGCTTGGCCAAGCGGTGCCATTTTCAGCCATTGCGGCACTTGGTGACGCAAAGCCCCCATGCGTTCGGGGATCGGTCCGCCTGTGTCCTTGTGTTTACCCTTGCCCGTGATGACCAAAACCAGCCGAAACCCCCGCATTTGAGACTGAAGAATGAAAGACGTCAGCGCTGGGTGGGCTTGGGCAAGCGTCATCCCGTGCAAATCAATCCGTCCCTCAGGCACCAGCTTGCCGCGTTTCATTTTTTGGAACGCTTTGCGGTCCATTTGGACGGGCGCAGCACCGACGCGGTCCGAGATTGTCGGCAACAGGTCGTTAACACTTGATTTACCCTTTGACCGCTGACCGATTTGAAACGGCATGATCGGATCGGGCATCTCGACCGGTTTCGGTGTCTTTGCCTTGGGCTTTTTGGTCTCTGTTTCCGCCAAAAACGATGGTTTTTGGGGGTGAAGCCGCTCGGTCGACTCGGCAACCTTGTCCCAAAGGGCTTCTTCTTCCGGCTTTAGTCTGCGACGGCGGCTCATTCCAAAGACTCTTCGACCATTGCGTAGGCCCGCTGGATTGGAGTCAGCACGATCAGCCGACCCGTGTCACGCATCCGCGCAGCCTCTTGACCGGCCTCAGGCCCGGAGCCAACGAAAATGTCAGCCCGTTGCGCGCCCTTGATGGCCGACCCGATGTCTTGGGCAATCATGATGCGTCGCAACCTCAAAGCGCCGTCCTTTTCGATCCAAACCGGCGCGCCCAATGGCACATATTCCGGGTCAACCGCAATGGTGCGCAGGGCCGAAAGCGGCCAGTTCATCGCGCCAAGCGGGCCTTGGTCCTCGTTGGTCTTGGTCACCTCGGCGAAAAAGACGTAGCTTGGATTATACCGCAAAAGTTCCGGCCCGTCGGTCGGGTTTCGCCTTACCCAATTGCGAATAACCTCGGCGGAAACCTCATGCGGTTGGTAAATACCGCGTCTGACCATCTCTTGACCGACGGAACGGTAGTTATACCCATTGGCCGCCGCGTATCCGAGACGAATAGACGAGCCGTCGGTCAGCTTTACGCGGGTTGATCCCTGGATTTGGGCGAAAAACAACGCGCCGAGATCATTGACCCACACGATCTCAAGCCCCTTGCCCTTCATGACATCGGTGGTTTCAATCTCTCGCCTGCTGGGCCAACGCCCCTGAATGTCGGTCGGAGGACCGTAGACCGGATAGCGATATTCAGGGGTCTCAACCCGCGATCCCGAAAGCTCGGGCTCAAAGTAGCCGGTGAACAGTGGGTCCGAACCGTCCGAGATCATTACGGGCCGGAAGAACAGCTCGAAAAATAGTTTCGGGTTTGTCGGATTAAGCGCAATGGCGCACAGGCTGTTCCAATCGGGTTCCTGCATGTCCGGACAAGTTTGAAGGAAGGTTTCCAAGGCCGCCGCGTGGTCGTCGTCGTCCCAGCCATCAAGCTGATCGAAGTCGAGAACCTCAACAGATTGGATTTCGGCCTGAACGGGCCCGGTTACTGCGAACAGGGCAAAAAGCGCCGTTCGCAGTAGGTTTGTCATTCGCCAGTCGCCACCAACTGCCAGTTGGGATCGCCGCTGTTCATCACGCGGGCAAAGGTCCAGACGTCGCGTTGGCGCTTGATCGTTTTCTCGTCGCCCTCGACGATGTTGCCCTCGGCGTCTTTCACGACCGACGTCAGCTCGGCTACAAAACGAACACTGACCTCTGCGTCATGGGTGACATCGTCATACTCGGCGTCGGCAAGCGCCAGCTCGCGTATGCCGATAAACTTGGCGTCAATCGTCAGGCCCTGTTCTTCGCGCATTTTGACGACGTCGTTGAAGCTCTCGTAGATTTCACCCGAGATGTAAGGCTGGATGCTGTCCATATCGCCAGCCTCAAAGCCCATCAGGATCATTTCATAAGCACCGCGCGCGCCTTGCAAAAAGCCTGCAACCTCAAACGCGGGGTCAGTGGCTTTCATTTTGGCCAGCGCTTCGGCGGCGTCGCTGCCTTCTGGCGCGTGATCGACGATATCACGGTCGGGACCGCCCTCGATCACTTCAAAATCTCGTTTAACGGGTTTGCTCAACGACTCGGCCTTGGAAATCGGCGGCTTTTCATGACCTTCGCGCGTTCCCAACACGTTTTTGAGACGCAGGATCAAAAAGACCGCAATTGCTGCAAGTACCAGGAGTTGAATAATAGATTGGCTCATCTCGACCTCTTTTAGGGGCAGGGCATAGAAACGCCCGCCATCTGCACCTATGTAAGCGAGCAGCAGGGTCAAGTCCACTAGCGGCAATGACCCGATAAAAGAGGTTCACTATGTGGTTATTTGTAGCATTCGTCGCAGTTCCCATCATCGAGATCGCCCTGTTCATCCAACTCGGCGGCGCAATCGGTGTGTGGGCAACGCTTGGAATCGTGATACTGACGGCGGCAATCGGCACAATGCTGGTCCGAGAACAGGGGCGACAGGCGCTCTCAAACCTTCGGTCTTCGTTTTCTGAGCTGAACGACCCGTCCGAGCCATTGGCCCATGGCGCCATGATCCTTTTCGCCGGCGCGCTGTTGTTGACCCCAGGGTTTTTCACCGATGCGGTTGGCTTTGCCTTGTTGGTTCCTGCGCTTCGCACGACGGCGTTCAACTACATCCGCAAGCGCATTCAGGTGCAGAGCTTTCAGATGGGCGCGCAAACGCGGTCCGCACACACCCCGAGCGACGACATTATCGAGACCGAGTATCACGAAGTTCACGACGCCGAAGACCTTCCGCCACATCCGAAATCGCCGACACACCGGCCCTCGGGCTGGACCAAGCATTGAGGCCATCCGCACAACCTGTTAAACGCGGTTCGATCTAGATTTGAGGGAGATTTCCAATGGCCGAAAATGGCGCAGAAGCAGGGGCAGAAGCACAAGCTCAGGTTCCACCAAAAATGAGCGTGATGACGCAATTCATTCGCGATCTTTCGTTTGAGAACATCCTCGCGCAAAAAGGCGTCGGTGGTGACGTCCAGCCTGAGGTTGACATCAATGTCGCCATGGAGCCGCGCAATCGTACTGCTGAAAACCAGTACGAAGTGACGATGAAATTGCAGATCACCAGCAAGAACAAGGGCACCGACGACAAGCTGTTCATCCTTGAGATGGACTATGCCGGCATTTTTCATATCGAGAACGTGCCTCAGGAACAGATGCACCCGTATTTGCTGATTGAATGCCCCCGGATGATCTTCCCCTTCGTGCGCCGCATTGTTCATGACGTAACACGCGACGGTGGCTTCCCGCCGCTGAACATGGAAACGATTGATTTCCTTGGTCTTTATCGCCGCGAGCTTGCAAAGCGTGCGGAAGAAATGAAGAGCCAGAAAGCCGACGCTTAAGTCGACAGCTTTTTCCACAATGCGCCGTCGCCCATCGCCTCGACAAAGGCTGTGTGGGCGGCGGCTTCTTCTTTTGTAAGCCTTGACGGAAGCGGTTTGCTGCGTGGCTGCGGACGCCACTGGTCAGCTTCGGACCCGCTGTCGGCCCCGTTTCGCGCCAATGCAAAATCGGGCTGACGCCCGCCAATCAATTCCAGATAAACTTCGGCGAGGATTTCTGAGTCGAGCAAGGCGCCGTGCAGCGTTCGGCCGGAGTTGTCGATGCCAAACCGGCGGCACAGCGCATCGAGTGAGGCGGGCGAACCGGGAAATTTCTTGCGGGCAATCGCCAGCGTGTCCAAGGCCTGAGAATACGGCAGTTGCTTCATGTTCAGCTTGCCAAGCTCGGCGTTGAGAAATTTCATGTCAAAGGATGCGTTGTGAATCACAAGCCGGGCATCGCCGACAAAATCCACAAATTGTTGCGCGATTTGGGCGAAAACCGGCTTGTCCTTCAGCGTAACCTCACCCGGTTCCGCTTTGCGTGGCGGAGATAGAATATCCGGCCCGATGCCGTGCACTCCGAAGGCCTCATTCGGCATGTAACGCTCGGGGTTGATGTATTGGTGATAGGTTCTCCCCGTTGGAACGTGGTTGAACAGCTCCAATCCGCCGATTTCTACGATCCGGTCGCCGTCATTCGGGTCAAACCCCGTGGTTTCGGTGTCGAGAACAATTTCACGCATGAAGCCGGTCCTTGATGTCGGTCACAATCGCTTTCACCTGTTCCGCCGCGTGTTCAGGCGTGTCCGTGATAACGATATAGTCTGCTTTGGCTCGTTTTTCGGCGTCTGGCATCTGTTTGGCAAGGATTGATTCAAATTGCTGTTCTGTCATCGTGCCACGCTCAAGAACCCGTAGGCGCTGGGTTGTTGCGTCAACCGAAACAACAACGATTGCGTTCACAGTCGCTGCGGCGCCGGTTTCAAACAACAGCGGCATGTCCAGAACAACGATGCTGTCCTTGTGGCGGGCGATAAAGTCGGCGCGGTCCTGGGCCACCAAGGGATGCACGATGGTTTCGATTTGCTTCAACGCGCTTGGATCTTTGCCAATGATCTCTTTCAGTCTTGCACGGTCCACGACGCCACCCGAAACCGCGCTGGGAAAGGCCTGGGCCATTGGCGCAACCGCGGCACCACCCAGCGCATAGAGTCGATGAACGGAAGCATCGGCGTCCCAGAGGGCGCAGCCTTCTTGCTGAAACAAGGCCGCAGTGGATGTCTTGCCCATTCCGATCGAGCCGGTCAGGCCGATAAGGACCGTCATCTTAGAATGGCGGCGCGGGTTTTCTCGTTCACCTCGGGGCGCGTCCCAAACCAGCGGTCAAACCCTGGCACCGCCTGATGCAAAAGCATCCCGAGACCATCGACCGTGCGGCAGCCGATTTCGGCAGCTTCCTGCAACAGTTTTGTTTGCAGCGGGGCATAGACGATATCGGTCACAACTGTTTTCGGGCTAAGGCTGTCTAACGGTACTCGAAACTCTTGCTTTCCAACCATGCCAAGCGATGTGGTGTTCACCACGGTCGCGGCCCCCTCAAGCATATTGCCCGAGTTCACCCAATCGACGACTGAGATTTTCGCGCCAAAATCAGCCTTCAGGTTTTCCGCCCGAATGCGCGTGCGGTTTGAGATCATGATCTCGGGAACGCCTTCTTCGAGCAACGCAATGATGATCGCCCGCGACGCGCCACCAGCGCCGAGAACGGCCGCGGGCCCCGACGCGGGCTCCCAATCGGGCGCGCCGCTTTTGAGGTTTTCAATAAATCCGTAGCCATCAGTGTTGTCGGCATAAATGCGACCATCTTCGCCAAAGCTCAACGTATTGGCGGCACCGACAAGCGTTGCGCGGTCCGAGACCTTATCGGCGATGCTCATCGCGTGTTCTTTGAACGGCAGCGTCACATTGCAGCCAACAAACCCCATTTTAGGCATGGTTCGCAAAACAGATTCAAGATCGCTGTCGACGACATCAATAGGAATATAGTGACCACGGATGCCCAGCTCTCGGAACCAATGCCGGAACAGGGCCGGAGATTTGCTTTGGCTGATTGGATGGCCAAGCACGCCAGCCAGAGGGATTTTCACGTCGCTCATTTTGGTAATGTTCCACGTATCGTCAAATAGGATAGCAATTCTAAAAGCGGTATGCCGAGGATTGTAAAGTAATCTCCGTCAATGCGCGAGAACAGTCTTACGCCTTCTTCCTCGAGTTTATAGCCGCCGACGGAGTGTTGAATGCTGTTCCAGTTGCGTTGCAGGTAGGCATCGAGATACGCAT
The DNA here is from genome assembly GCA_042092935.1 of Paracoccaceae bacterium. Lineage (GTDB taxonomy): Bacteria > Pseudomonadota > Alphaproteobacteria > Rhodobacterales > Rhodobacteraceae > JASMHC01. The sequence goes on from JBELFK010000107.1 coordinate 6,975, forward strand.
CAGAAAAATCCCGCATGGTCAAACGGGCAAGGCCGATATGACGCCACTTTGGGTCTCCGTCTTCATAGACAACAGCGGCGGACAGAAGTTGGTGTTTGTCATCCCGTAAGCGGTTAAGCTGCGCACGTGCTTCCGCGATCGTTTTTGGCTTGGACAGCATTTCCTGCCCATAGGCCAGCACCTGATCGCAGCCAATGACCAAGGCACCGGGGTTCTTCAGGCTGACTTTTCTGGCTTTCCCTTCGGCAAGAGCATCGGCAATATCGCGGGCAGGGGCGCCCTCGGCCAAAAGTGCGGCTTTGATCGCGTCTTCATCAATGCGGGCTGCTTGAACCGTCACATCCACGCCGGCGTTTTTCAGCAATGAGAAGCGTATTTCAGATCCAGAGGCCAAAATGATCTGGGTCGTCATGTGGATAACTCCGTGGGCAAGTCGCAGATGAATTCGTTACTGAGTTATGAAGAAAATGAACAACTTCCACCAGAGCCAGCCGGATCGGGATAAATCAGCCGGTCCCGGAAAAGTCGCGTTGGTTCATACAGTGTGGGTAAGGATAGGTTTTTCTTGTGTGTAAGCATCCGATGTGTGAGATTTTTTAACTTATCCACATAAGATATTTGATTTTATGTTATTGATATTAAAAGATTTAAGTTCGTTTATAACAAGCTGTCCCTAATTTCATCCACTGCGTTTGCGCGACTGTATGAAACTGTGGGCAAGTCAATAATCCACAGAACATAGGCGGCCCTACATAATCATCATCTTTTCTTTTCTTTCTATATTATTATTAAGAGAGGCTCAGAAGAGCGAGTAACCCGATGAGTGATTTCCTTGCATTGGCCTATCCATGGGTAAAGTCTCTGCACATCATGGCTGTGATAAGCTGGATGGCTGGCTTGTTCTATCTGCCTCGGCTTTTTGTCTATCACGCCGAACGCGTGGAAACCGGCAGTGAAACCGACAGGCTTTTTCAAGTTATGGAAATGAAGCTGCTCCGGTTTATTATGAACAATGCGATGATCGTGGCTTGGATTGCAGGTCTGATGATGGTGCTGACACCCGGGGTGATCGATTGGGGCGCTGTGTGGCCCTATGCCAAGGGTGTTTCGGTTGTAGCTATGACATGGTTCCACATGTGGCTTGCTGCCCGTCGTAAGGGTTTTGAGCGGGGCGAGAACATGCTTGAGGGGCGGCGCTATCGTTTGATGAACGAAGTTCCGACGGTTTTGATGCTGATTATTGTCGTTTCGGTGGTCGTGAAACCGTTTTAGGACCCTGCAATTTCCTTAGAAACTTGACTCTGACGGGCCCAAAGTCTAGATCCTGCCCAAACCACACCCGTCCGGGCCAGTGGGCTTCCGAATTTGAAAATTTATCTGTCTTTGGCTGCCGGTTTGGTGGCTGGTAGGAGTCTTTATATGACTGACCGTTTGAATCTTGCTGATCTCAAAAGAAAAACCCCAAAAGATCTTTTGTCGATGGCAGAAGAGCTCGAGATCGAAAATGCCACCACGATGCGCAAAGGCGAGATCATGTTCCAGATTCTCCGCGAACGCGCGGATGAAGGCTGGGAGGTTTCGGGCGACGGTGTGCTTGAGGTTCTTCAAGACGGTTTCGGGTTCCTTCGCTCACCCGAGGCGAACTATCTTCCTGGCCCCGATGACATTTACGTCTCACCGGAAATGATTAAGAAATTCTCGTTGCGCACGGGTGATACCATTGACGGCGAAATCAAAGCGCCTGACGGGGATGAGCGCTATTTTGCTTTGACGGATGTCGCAAAGATCAATTTTGAAGACCCTGAAAAAGCCAAGCACAAGATCAACTTTGACAATCTGACGCCGCTTTATCCTGACGAGCGTTTGAAGATGGAAACTGACGAACCGGCGACCAAGGATCGCTCGGCGCGGATCATCGATCTTGTGGCGCCGATTGGGAAAGGCCAGCGTTCGCTGATCGTCGCGCCGCCGCGGACGGGTAAAACGGTTATCCTGCAAAACATCGCGAATTCGATCGAGAAGAACCATCCGGAATGCTACCTGATTGTTCTGCTGATCGATGAACGCCCCGAGGAAGTGACGGACATGCAGCGTTCGGTGAAGGGCGAGGTCGTGTCCTCAACCTTTGACGAACCGGCGACCCGTCACGTGGCCGTGGCCGAAATGGTGATCGAGAAGGCCAAGCGTTTGGTCGAGCATAAACGAGATGTTGTTATTCTACTTGATTCAATCACAAGACTTGGTAGAGCGTTTAACACTGTCGTTCCGTCTTCGGGAAAAGTTCTGACCGGTGGTGTTGATGCAAACGCTTTGCAGCGCCCCAAGCGTTTCTTTGGTGCAGCCCGAAACATCGAAGAGGGTGGCTCGTTGACCATCATCTCAACGGCGCTGATCGATACCGGCAGCCGTATGGACGAAGTTATCTTCGAGGAATTCAAGGGCACGGGTAACTCGGAAATCGTTCTGGATCGCAAGATTGCAGACAAGCGCGTCTTCCCGGCGATTGATATTCTCAAGTCTGGCACACGCAAGGAAGACCTGTTGGTCGATAAGATCGATCTACAGAAAACCTTTGTTCTGCGCCGCATCCTCAATCCTATGGGGACCACGGACGCGATTGAGTTCCTGATTTCGAAGCTGAAACAAACCAAAACCAACGAAGAGTTCTTCGATTCAATGAACGCCTGATCCTAGCGGTCAGGGGCCGCTCGGAAAGGCCCGTTGAAAATGGACACGATTTTCGCCCTCGCAACGGCGCAAGGCAAAGCCGGAGTGGCCGTGGTTCGGGTATCGGGACCACGGGCGTTTGCGGCATGTGAGTGGATCGCCGGGGGCGTGCCGAAACCACGCGAATCGTCTCTGCGTCGACTCAAAGGCGTTGACGGGTCCCTGCTGGATGAGGCGCTGATCCTCGCGTTTGCGGCGGGTCACAGCTTTACTGGCGAAGATGTTGTTGAGTTTCAATTGCACGGCTCGATTGCGGTTGTGCGCTCGGTTCTAGCGACGTTAGGGTCGTTTGACGGGTTGCGTTTGGCGGATCCAGGCGAGTTCACGCGGCGGGCGCTTGAAAATGATCGTTTGGATGTCGCGCAGATCGAAGGTCTGGCCGATCTGATCGAGGCCGAAAGCGATGCACAGCGTCGACAGGCCTTGCGGGTATTTGAGGGGAAGCTGGGCGACAAAGCGGAAAGCTGGCGGCGCGATTTGATCCGTGCGGCGGCC
>JBELFK010000108.1:0-10030 GCA_042092935.1 Paracoccaceae bacterium
CTCCCTTAGCAGGGGAGCGCCTTCGACCACTCGGCCACGTCTCCGCCGACGGGTGTATCTTCAACTTGCAGGGAATGACAAGCGTCTTTTGACACTTGAATGGCAGGTTTTCAATTTGCTGTGGCGAAGCCCGATCTTGCATATTGCAGAGTGCATTTAAAATTGGTAAACAAACATAACCAATTTGCGAGAATAGCATGACTCCGATCACAAACATCGACGATCTCAAGCACCTCTACCGGCGACGCGTCCCGAAAATGTTCTACGATTACGCCGAATCCGGCAGCTACACCGAGAAGACATTTCGCGAAAACACGTCGGATTTTGACGAGATCAAATTTCGCCAGAAGATCGCGGTGGACATGAGCAATCGCTCGACGGCCTCGCATATGTTGACACAGGACGTGTCGATGCCGGTTGCCTTGGCCCCAGTCGGGCTGACCGGCATGCAGCATGCTGACGGCGAGATTAAAGCCGCACGTGCAGCGCGGGATTTCGGCGTGCCCTACACCCTGTCAACGATGTCGGTAAATTCAATCGAACAGGTGGCCGAGGCAACCAACGCCCCCTTCTGGTTTCAGGTCTACACGCTGAACGACGATGATTTCATGCGCCGCCTCATGGCGCGCGCGCGGGATGCAAACTGTTCGGCGATAGTGATTACATTGGACCTGCAAGTCTTGGGGCAGCGACACAAGGACATCAAAAACGGCCTGTCCACACCGCCGAAGCCAACACTCAAGACGATGCTGGACTTGTCGACAAAATGGCGTTGGGGGCTTGGCATGCTTGGTGCCAAAAGTCGGACGTTTGGAAATATCGTCGGACAGGTCGAAGGCGTTTCGGATCCGACCAATCTGGCGGTTTGGACGAATGAGAAATTCGACCAGGCCCTCGATTGGGATCGGGTCAGGGAATTGCGTAACATGTGGGACGGTCCGGTGATCCTCAAAGGGATCATGGATGCACAAGACGCGAAAAAGGCCGTCAACGCTGGCGCAGATGCAATTGTCGTGTCCAATCATGGTGGACGCCAACTTGACGGTGCGATCAGTTCAATCCGCGCATTGGAACCGATTGTCGAGGCCGTCGGTGACAAGGTGGACGTCTATATGGACAGCGGCATTCGGTCTGGCCAAGATGTTCTCAAGGCTTTGTCGCTGGGGGCGAAGGGCACGTTTATCGGGCGCAGCTACATTTATGGTCTGGGCGCGATGGGGCAGCTTGGTGTAACAAAGGCCCTCGAAGTGATCCAAAAAGAGCTCGATATATCGATGGCGCTTTGCGGCAAAACTTCGGTCGCGGACATCTCGCGGGATATACTGATGATGCCCGAGGATTTCTCGACCCGTTGGCGATAAGGTTGCGTTAGGCGCCTATTTCATGCGCCGCGCAAGGAAAAGTCCAAGGACCGGAACCAGAAGCAGACTCGCGCCGATAAAAGCGAACGAGGCCGATAAGCCGTACCATTCAGAAAGGAAGCCCATGGCGGGTGGTCCGATGAAAAACCCAGCATAGCCAAAGGCGGCTGTTCGGGCGATGGCCTGGGTGCGGGCGTCCTCTGACACCATCGCCCCGACGATTGCGAAACACATGGGCACGATCACGGACACCCCAAGCCCGAGAATGACAAATCCAACGTAAGCCATGGACACCGACGACGCCAGCGCTGCAATAAACGCACCGCTGGCGGACACCACAGCAGCGATTGCCGAAATGCCAAGGGGCGCATAGAACCGCGCGAGGATCTGCCCCGAAAACCGCCCCAGTGCCATGGTGCCACCGAGCAACGTCGGCCCGAGCGCGCCGCCAACGGCCCCTGCCCCAAGCGTGCGTTCAAGATGCAGCGCCGACCAGCCTTCGGTCGATTGTTCGGCCATGAAAGCAATCAACATGATCGCCCCGCTGATGAAAACGCCAAAGCCCAGATGCGTATTGGATGGCGCCGAAGATGCGGACGCCGAGGCCGTTGGCGTCGGTTTAAGAACAAACACCGCAAACACCAATGCCACGACGCAAACGCCCAGAAAAATCTGGAACGGTGAAAACCCTGCGGCCCGTGCCAATCCGGTCAAAAAGGCCGAAACAGCGTAGGCAAGCGAAAACATTCCGTGATGATAGTTCATCAAAGACCGCTTCAACGCGGCCTCCATTGTTGAGACTCGGGCGTTCATCAAGACATCCAGCGCCCCCGAAGCGACCGAGGCCAGAAACATGGCGAAGATGAAGAACCCCAGCCCTCCGGCAAGTCCGGGCAAAAGGAACGACACGCCCAAACCCGCCGCCAATACCGCGACAACCGGACGGCCCAACAGACGCTCAAAGATCGGCGCGGTCCACATCGCGGCCACAGCGCCAATCGTCGCCAAAAGAAGCGCCATCCCGAATTGAGAATCACTTGCCTTGATGGCGGATTTCAGCACAGGAATAAGGGCGGCAAAGCTGCCCCAACACATGCCTTGCACCACGAAGGCAAGCGTGGTCGGGACAGAAACCCTAAAATCGCGCATATTCATCTGGATTTGCCCTCATTCCTCTGAATTGACCCGAATTTTCGCGTCAAACCCACTTTTCAACCATTTCGAAGCCGTCTATACGCGCAGCTTCACGCGGGTATACAGCCTTGGAGGATGCCCGCCCTAACCTATGGAGAATTATTATGGCTGGATCAATTCCTGATCTACACGCCGAGGAACGCGCGGGGACAGGCAAGGGCGCCGCTCGTGCAGCACGTCGTGCCAACATGGTTCCTGGCGTCGTCTTTGGTGGCGACACTGACCCCCTTGCGATTCAGATCCCTTTCAACAAGCTGTTCAAGCTGCTGAAAGCCGGGCGTTTCAAGTCGACCCTCTTCAACCTCAAAGTTGAAGGCCAAGAAGACGTGCGCGTCATCTGCCGCGACGTACAGCGTGATGTTGTGAAAGACCTTCCAACACACTTCGATCTGATGCGCCTGCGTCGGACAACGAAGATCAACCTGTTCATTCCGGTTGAGTTCGAAAATGAAGACACCGCACCTGGTATCAAAAAAGGTGGCGTTCTGACGATCGTCCGTCCCGAGGTTGAGCTTGTTGTAACCGCAGGTGACATCCCTGAGAAACTGGTTGTTGACCTGGCTGACTCCGACATCGGTGACACCATCACGATCTCGTCGATCTCGCTTCCGGCGGGCACCAAGCCGACAATCGACCGCGACTTCGTTATCGCGAACCTTCAGGCTCCATCCGGTCTCAAGTCTGCGGACGACGATGAAGACGAGGGCGATGCAGCCGAAGCAGAAGCACCGGCTGAGGGCGGCGAAGAGTAATCTTCCCCCACTTTGCGACACATTCAAACGCGGCTCCAATCGGGGCCGCGTTTTTTCTTTCCCGATCCTCCGGCGAGCGATTAAGATCGATACAGCAACCTAGGTAGCGTTCCCATGGCTTTTGATTTCATCCTGATGCTCACATCCAATGACCGCACAATTTCGGATGCGCGGGCGCGTGTTGAAGAAGCGCTGGAAGGGGGCGTTCGCCACATCGGCTTTAAGGATGTGGGCCTTCCATTTGCCGACCTGAAAGCCGTCGCCGATGAAATCCGTGCCGTCGGCGGGCGCTCTTATCTCGAGGTTGTCAGCCTTGATGAGGCCAGCGAGCTTGCCTCGGCCAAGGCCGCCGTTGCCTTGGATGTGGACTGCCTGCTTGGCGGAACGCGCGCCGCGCAGGTCACCGACGTCACACGTCATCACCCGATCCGCTATTACCCCTTTCCCGGCCAGATCGTCGATCACCCAAGCGTGCTGCAAGGACCGGCGGATAAGATCGTCGAGTCGGCGAAAAACCTGGCCGAGCTTGAATACGTGCATGGCTTGGACCTGCTGGCCTATCGCTTTGACGGAGACGTTCCGGCGCTCATGACCAAGGTATGCGCAGCCGTCGAAAAACCGGTCATCATGGCGGGCAGCATCGACTCGGCTCAGCGGGTTGAGGCTTGCGCCAAGGCGGGGGCCGCGGGCTTTACCGTGGGAACAGCGGCCTTTGCCGAGGTGTTTCCAGCCAAGGGCGAAGGCTTTGCCGAGCAAATACGTGCGATCCTTGAATTAACATCCGCAGCCAAACGCCAATCGACCGCACCGTTGCGGCTGGCACTCGCCGCGCATGACACCCGCAAGGCCCATTTGCGGGCTTGGGTCCTGCGGTTTGGCGATCAGTTGGTCGGCCATCGGCTGATCTGCACAGGTGACACGGGGCGGATGATAAAAGAAGCCGCCCCCGCTTTGAACGTGCACCGTCTGCAACGCGGGGCGCGCGGGGGCGATCAGCAACTGGGCGCGCTTGTCGCGACAGGAGAGCTGGACGCGGTTATCTTTTTCGCCGACCCCACGCTTGCGCATAGTGGCGACGTGGATACACAAGCGCTCACACGGCTGGCGATGCTGCACGATACCCCGATCGCGCTCAGCCCCGCATCAGCCGATATGATCGCCAACGCGCTATTGACGCCCGCGTGACCTAAAGCGGCAACGCTGTGGTGTCCTTGATCTCTTCCATCACAAAACTGGCCGAGACGTCGCCCAAAGGCACCCGCTTGATAAGCTGTTGATAAAAGCGGTCGTAATCTTTCATATCAGCGACCCAAACCCGCAACACATAGTCAAGATCGCCGCTGGTGCGATAGGCTCCGACGATTTCAGGCAAGGCCGCGACGGCGCGCTCAAATTTCGCCAACCAGTCTGGCGAGTGCGCGCCAGCGCGGATTAAGACAAGCGCAGACAGGCCAAGTCCGACAGCCTCGGGATCGATCAGTACCACGCGGCCCTTGATGACGCCCTGATCCTCCATCGTGCGCATTCTGCGCCAACAGGCGTTGCGCGACAACGCAACTTTGCCCGATAGGTCGTCCATACTTTGAGACGCATCTTTTTGCAGTTCTCGCAGTATTGCACGATCAATATTGTCCAATTCATGCGCCATACTTGGGACGGTATCCCAAGATATTCACAAATACCACCATCTTTGGGACAAATTCTCATCCCTTAAAGCACATTCTAGCCACACCAAAGAGTCGGAGAGACAAAATGACCGAGAACGTACAAGGCCAAAGCCACTCACAGCTTCTGAAAGCCTTCACAGATCACCCATCTTCGGTGGGCGAGACCTATTGGCAACATTTCTTCTTTGCGTCGCGGTTTTCTCTCCGGCTTTTTGGAGCCGCATTCGCGGCGCTGATCCATGCGTTCCTGCCGTTTCTTTTTGACAAAACCGCCAGCAACATCATCGCCAAACTGCATCACAAGCTGACAAATCGTTTCGAGGGCTAACAGCCTTTCACTGGATCGCCAGACCTCGGGCCGCTATACACGCGCCAACACAGTGGCAAGAAGGTGCGGCGCGGTATGAAACTCTTTGTTGGTTTGGGCAATCCGGGTCCGAAGTACGCTTTTAACCGCCACAACATCGGCTTTATGGCCCTTGATCGCATCGCCGAGGATCAGGGTTTTGGCCCTTGGAAGTCCAAGTTTCAGGCGCAGATCACCGAAGGGCGTCTTGGCACCGACAAAGTCATCCTGCTGAAACCGCAAACCTTCATGAACCTCTCGGGCCAATCTGTTGGTGAGGCGATGCGGTTTTACAAACTCACCCCATCGGATGTGATCGTGTTTCACGACGAGCTTGATCTGGCCCCCGGCAAGGCCCGCGCCAAAACCGGTGGAGGCCATGCGGGCCACAACGGGTTGCGCTCGATCCACCAGCATATCGGTGCCGACTATGACCGTATCCGACTGGGGATCGGCCATCCCGGCGACAAGTCCCGCGTCTCGGGATATGTCCTCAGCGATTTCGCGAAAGCGGACCAAAACTGGCTCGATGATCTTTTGCGCGGAATTTGCGACGGGGCGGCCTTATTGGCGGACGGCGACGCGGGCAAGTTCATGAATGCCGTGGCGCTTCGGTTGAACCCACCCAAGCCGCCAAGCCCAAAACCAGCCCCAAAGGCCCAAACCAAACCAGCACCAATTGAGCCTGAACCCGACACACGTTCGGCTTTGCAGAAGCTCGCGGACAGGTTTCGCTAATGCCGACATATGCCCTTTTGGTATCCCCCAAGGCAGAGGGTGCCTATTTCGCGCAAACGCTTGATGTCGCCCACGCTGAACTGGCCGCCTTTCTTCCGACAGCGAAAATTAAGGACCGCACTTACGGCGACATGCATTTCCTGACGCTCGAGGCCAAGCCGGCGTCCCTTGCGACCCTTTTGCGCCTCAGCTTTGTGCAGGGCATTTTTGAGGTCACGGGTGAAAACCTGACGCCTGTCAACCAATCCTCAGGTTTCGGTCTGCACCCAGATTTCGTCTGGGGCGAAAAGTATCGCGGCAAAACCAACGAAACATTGACTCAACTGCTTATCAATCTCTGTTTGGCCGAGCATCCTTTGGCCGAAACCTTGGTGGACCCCATGTGTGGCCGCGCGACGACGCTGCTTTGGGGCATGCGATATGGCTTGAAAACCGCTGGTATCGAGCAAGACCCGCAAGCCATGATCGACCTTCAGCGCGGGTTGAAAAAGTGGACGAAACTGCACCGGATCAAACACAGGCTCGAACAGGGATGGGTTCACAAAAGCAACAAAAACGGCGTTGGGAAGTATCTGGACTTTGCTGCCGAGGGCGGCTCTTTGCGCATGGTCACAGGCGACACTGGCGATAGTCAATCGCTTCTGCAAAACCGTAAATTCGACATTCTGGCGACCGACATCCCCTATGGCATCCAACATCTCGGGGGTAAAAACACACGCAGCCCGCTTGAAACCCTGCGCGCCGCCGCCCCCGCCTGGGTCGCGTCCATAAAGGCCGGAGGCGTCGCGGCGATTGCCTTTAACAACTACCTGCCAAAGCGCGAGGCCCTCAGCGAAGTCTTCACCGATTGCGGGCTTGAGATCCTGACAACCAGCGTCGCGCACCGCATGAGTGAGTCCATCTTTCGCGATGTTTTGCTAATGCGGAAAAGCCTCTAAAACCGCCATTGCAAATCCCCTGTAGTTGCGGCATCTAACTTTCACTTACGCGGCGCAAGTCGGCTGTAGAAAGCTGCGGGCGTGGTGGAATGGTAGACACAGGAGACTTAAAATCTCCAGGCCGTATAGGCCGTGCCGGTTCGAGTCCGGCCGCCCGTACCATCCTACTTGGCCGCGTAAGTCATGGCCTCGGCCTTTGCAGGCAGGCTGACGTCATCCATCAAATCGTCAATGAAAAGACTAAGAAGCTGAGGCCGTCCGGTCACACCTGCTTTGCGGTAGATCGCATTGGTTTGCGCCTTCACGGTCCCCTCTGACGTCTGCCGCAGATCCGAGATTTCATGCGTGGACATGCCTTTCAGCAGGAAAAGCGCCACGTCTTTTTCCGCAACAGTCAGGGCCCATTCACCGAATTTTTCGTCAACGACATCCATGAAAGCCGCCGACACCAACCGCAGCTTTTCTTCGCTCTTGCGGGATTTTCGCAACGTGTGGTTCAAGGCGATGCCGCCGACAACAACACCAAGGATCAACCCAATCGATGCGACAATTTCAAGGACTTCACGCAGTTGCCAAGGGATCGGCGTGGCCCGAATATTCAGGGCGGTTAACAAAATATCTGAAACGAAAAACAATGCACAAAGAATTTGAACAATAACAATCACGACATAAAAAGTGGTTTCACGCATCAATCGGCCCTCGATCTAGCAGAGATAAACATCAGTCGTCGTCCTCGCTGTCGTCGTCATCATCTTCGTCATCATCTTCGTCGTCGTCGTCTTCTTCGTCGTCTTCATCATCATCGTCTTCGTGGTTTTCGTCATCACGCTCATCGCTGTCGTCCTGACCGTCATTATCGTCACCGCCACGATCGTCCTGATCGTCTCGCTCGTTATCGTCCTGACCGTCGCTGTTACTGGCGCTCGACGAATTGCCCGACGACTCGTCGTCATCGACATCATCGTCCTGATTCCCGTCCTCACTGCTCGAATTTTTCTGAATTGGCATGACCCCACGTGCATTCCCGATGCCCGCCGGTGCAGGAATCAATATGACATCGCTGCCCCCGTGTTCATCCTCGACTTCCCAGAAATCGCGCAGTATTTCGCCCGTCCGTCCGTTGATAATGATCTCACGTTCGACACCGCGGGCGTAGGCCTCAATCTTGATCCGGCCCAGCCAGGTTCTTTCGATTTCAAAATTGGTGAACCCCTGCTGTTCGAGCCACAAAACAATGCGGTCCGAAACCTCTTCGGCCATGGCAGGCGAAGCGGATAGGCAAGCTACGAGTGCGAAAGTGGCTAAGGATTGACGTTTGCTCATGTCGTCTCACTAAAGGGAAAGCCGCTGCCCCGGAAATTCGGGGCAGCGCAATACTCACCTAGGTTACTCGATAAAATCGAATGAGGATACGAGGCAATTAGTCGTCGTCATCATCGTCGTCATCGTCATCGTCGCGATCGTCGTCATCATCATCGTCATCGTCGCGATCGTCATCGTCTCCGTCGTCGTCATCATCGTCGTCGTCGCGGTCGCTGACATCATCGTCGCGCCCATCGTGATCGTCGTCGTCATCACGGTCACCGTCCAGATCGTCATCATCGTCGCGATCCGAGTCACTGTCGTCGTCATCCAGATCGTCGTCAGTGTCACTATCGTCCAAATCGTCGTCATCATCGCGATCATCGTAGGTTTCGTCTTCGATCTCGATTTCGATGCCTTCGTCTTCAAGGTCGGCAATGTCGCGTGCACTCAGAGGCGACTCTTCGCGGGACACTTCCTGGAACGTGGTGTTGTCATAGACCAATTCGATCAGTTTGCCGTCGATCACAACCTCAACACGGGTGCGCAGAAGGCCGCGGCTGATTTCAATTTTTTGCGCGGTCGAGAACTCGGCCACGATTGCGGACGTCTCAAGGCTTTCCAGCGCGATTGCGGAACCACTGGTGAAAAGAACCAGGGCGGTTGTGGATAGGATCGTGTTTCTCATGGCATTTCTCATTGTGAGCCTCATGTATGGGTTAAGTGTTCGAAAATGTTCGATGCCCTGATTTGCCCTGTTCCAATCGCCGAAAGATATTGGGATTTGGTTTATTTCGGCCCGCATAAACCATTGGAAAACAGTCATAAACTTTGGTTTAGCGCTGAAAATTCTGTGATTTTCCCAGCGTTTCAAGGCCAATTGGCCCACCAAAGACAAAAAGACCCGCCAGAGGTCTCTGACGGGTCATTCCAAAAATTTGTGTTAAATCCTATTCGGCAGCGCGACCTTCGGTGTCGCTCATGTCGAATCCCAGATACCGCGCGACCGTTTGCACGTCTTTGTCGCCGCGTCCGCACATATTCATGACCAATACGTGGTCCTTTGGCAGGGTCGGCGCGAGCTTCATCACATGTGCCAAGGCATGACAGGGCTCAAGTGCGGGGATGATTCCCTCTTGCGCACATGAGAACTGAAACGCCTCAAGCGCCTCTTTATCTGTGATCGAAACATATTGCGCGCGGCCTGTGTCGTTCAGCCAGCTGTGTTCGGGACCGATCCCCGGGTAATCGAGACCTGCCGAGATCGAATAGCCTTCCAGAATTTGCCCGTCATCGTCCTGAAGCAAATAGGTGCGGTTGCCGTGCAAAACACCCGGGCGGCCGCCGGTCAACGAGGCGCAATGCTCCATCTTGTCGTTCACGCCCTTGCCGCCAGCTTCGACGCCGATGATGTTGACCGATTTGTCGTCAAGGAAAGGGTAGAACAATCCCATCGCGTTGGACCCGCCACCGATTGCTGCGATCACGGTATCCGGCAAGGCACCCTCGCCTTCGAACTCGGGCAACTGTTGGCGGACTTCTTTACCGATGATGGATTGGAAATCACGCACCATAGCCGGGTAGGGATGCGGACCAGCAACGGTGCCTATGCAATAAAACGTGTCGCGCACATTGGTCACCCAGTCGCGCAACGCGTCGTTCATCGCATCCTTCAATGTGCCACGCCCCGAGGTCACCGGAACAACCTCGGCCCCCAAAAGACGCATGCGGA
>JBELFK010000109.1:0-9833 GCA_042092935.1 Paracoccaceae bacterium
CGGGTGATCCCGACATAGGCAAGCCGACGCTCTTCCTCGAGTCCCTTGATCCCGCTCTCGTCCATGCTGCGCTGCGAGGGGAACAATCCATCCTCCCACCCCGGCAAAAAGACGGCGGGAAACTCAAGCCCCTTGGCTGCATGCAGCGTCATAATGCTGACCTTTTGCTCTGCATCATCGCTTTCGTTGTCCATAATCAGGCTGACATGCTCAAGAAACCCTTGCAGGTTTTCAAAATTTTCAAGCGCCTTCACCAGTTCTTTCAGGTTCTCCAACCGCCCCGGCGCCTCGGGCGTCTTGTCGTTCTGCCACATCCCCGTATAGCCACTTTCGTCGAGAACAATTTCGGCCAGTTCCAAGTGGCTGACAGCCGCATCGCCGGTCATCCGCCCCCAGCGCGCCAGATCTATGGTAAACTTCTGAAGTTCTTTCGCCCCTTTACCCTTGATAAGCCCTTGCTCCACCGCAATCGCCGCCCCGTCCACCAGCGAAACGCCGTTCTCGCGGGCACAGCGCTGAATCGTCTGCTGCGCCTTGTCGCCCAGCCCCCGCTTCGGCGTATTCACAACCCGCTCAAACGCCAGATCATCCGAGGGCGAAACCACCAGCCGGAAATAGGCCATGGCATCGCGAATCTCCATCCGCTCATAGAACCGGGGGCCGCCAATCACCCGATACGGCAGGCCGATGGTCAGAAACCGATCCTCAAACGCGCGCATCTGGTGGCTGGCCCGCACAAGGATGGCCATTTCGTCCGGCGAAATCTGTCGCAACCCACGGGTGCCCCGCTGCATCGCCTCGATCTCTACTCCCACCCAACGGGCCTCTTCATCGCCGTCCCAATGGCCAATCAACCGGACCTTTTCACCGTCTTCCTCGGCCGTCCAAAGCTCTTTCCCGAGACGCCCTGCATTGCCACGGATCACCCCCGAGGCTGCGGCAAGAATATGCGGAGTCGACCGGTAATTCTGCTCAAGCCGGACAACCACCGCACCTGGAAAATCCTTCTCAAAGCGCAGGATATTGCCGACCTCAGCCCCGCGCCAACCGTAAATCGATTGATCGTCATCCCCGACGCAACAAATGTTCTTATGCCCCCCCGCCAACAGCCGCAGCCAGAGGTACTGCGCCACGTTGGTATCCTGATACTCATCGACAAGGATGTAGCGGAACCAGCGCTGATATTGCGCCAGAACATCCTCGTGGGTTTGAAAAATCGTCACCATGTGGAGCAGCAAATCGCCAAAATCCACGGCGTTCAATTCGCGCAGCCTGACCTGATACTGCGCGTAAATCTCGGTGCCGCGATTGTTGTAGGCGGCTGTTTCGGCCGTGGGCACCCTGACTGGCGTCCATGCGCGGTTTTTCCAGCCGTCAATCAAGCCTGCCAATTGCCGCGCGGGCCAACGTTTGTCGTCAATATTTGCAGCGCGAACCAACTGCTTGAGCAACCGCAATTGATCGTCCGTGTCCAAAATCGTGAAGTTCGATTTCAAACCCACCAATTCAGCGTGGCGACGCAACAGCTTCACGCACACCGCATGGAAGGTGCCCAGCCACGGCATGCCCTCGACGGCGTGACCCAAGTGCCGCCCGACACGCAGCTTCATTTCGCGCGCGGCCTTGTTGGTAAAGGTCACCGCCAAAATCTCATTCGGCGCGGCGCGGCCGGTGTTCAGCAGATGCGCGATGCGCGTGGTCAACGCCTTGGTCTTGCCGGTCCCTGCACCCGCCAGCATCAATACAGGCCCATCAAGCGCCTCGACAGCTTCGCGTTGCGCAGGGTTTAATTCGTCCAGATAGGGCGCACCACCGCCTCGGGCAGCCATCGCCCTTGCCGACAAAGAAGCCCCTTCAAACGCATCAAATTCGTCAAAATCAGTCATGGCGACAACCTAGCCAAGCCGATCCAAAATGAAAAGAACTGTTCTCACAATGTTCCTGCCTCATCTTTTGACCAAATAAATCCCGGGGAGCGCGAGGGGCAGCGCCCCTCGTCCGGTCGGATCGCAACGCGATCCGAAACCAACCCATTGCAATTCACCGGTTTCTTCGAAAGATACCCGCATGACCCTGGACCAAACCTATCTCGACCTCTCCGACTTCAAACGCCGCGCCCGCGCCCGATTGCCGAAATTTGTGTGGGAATACCTCGATAGCGGAACCGGTCAGGAACAGACCAAAGCGTTGAACCGCCATGCTCTGGACCAGATCAAACTGCGCCCCTCGATCCTGCATGGTGAGATCACACCGGATCTGACAGCGCATTTCCTCGGCACCCGCTACGCGCTGCCTGTCGGCATGGCCCCGATTGGCATGTCCGGCCTGATCTGGCCGCAGGCCGAGCATCACCTTGCCGGGGCCGCACAAAGGTTGAACCTGCCCTACTGCCTGTCGACCGTCGCAAGCGAACCACCCGAGTCCATCGGGCCGCATCTGAACGGCAACGGCTGGTTTCAGCTTTACCCACCCCGCGATCCTGCGATCCGCACTGACCTGTTGAAACGCGCCAAGGACAGCGGGTTTTCGACCCTGGTGCTGACCGTTGACGTCCCCACCGCCAGCCGACGCGAACGCCAGACCAGATCGGGCCTGACCCAACCGCCAAGGCTGACACCACGCCTGCTGGCCCAAATCAGCACCCGCCCCGCATGGGCCTTGGGCATGGCGCGTCACGGGATGCCGCATATGCGCACCCTTGATCCCTATATTTCAACGGCGCAAAAGGGCCTCTCGCCGACGGCCCATGTGGGCTACCTTTTGCGCACAGCACCAGACTGGTCCTATCTGCACTGGATACGCGACAATTGGGACGGCCCGCTGATCGTCAAGGGCGTTTTGAACACCGGAGACGCCGAGCGCCTGCAAGCCGCGGGTGCCGACGCCATTTGGATTTCCAACCACGCCGGCCGCCAGTTCGACGCCGCTCCGGCCACGATCGACGTGCTGCCCGCGATCCGCGCTGCCACATCGCTTCCGATCATTTTCGACAGCGGAGCCGAAGGTGGCCTCGACATTCTCAGGGCCATGGCACTGGGGGCCGATTTTGTCATGATGGGCCGCGCTTGGCACATTGCCCTTGCCGCCCTCGGGCCAAAGGGCCTCACCCATTTCGCCGAGGTGCTGACAAAAGATCTTAGCGCGAACCTCGGACAGCTCGGCGTGGCAAAGCCCTCAGAAATGTCTGCCGCGCATCTGGTTTAGCGGGCGGTCAAATCCTTGGGCATTGCGTCATAAACCACACGGGCGTCCTGCACCGGCAGGCCCGACGGGATCCACCCCGTTCCACGCGATCCGCCAACCATGCCTTCCGTCACATCCTTGATACGCGTCATGTCGTTCTTGGCAAAGAACTCCATCAACTGCCCAGACCGTGTGCCCGACCGGCAAATAACCGCGACCTCGTGATCGGGGTTCCGTTCAAGCACGGTGCGCACATAAGTCACGAAATTTTCGTCGCGCATATCCAGCAACCAGGCCCCAGGTGCAACGCCGGTATCGAGCCACTCATCCGGCCTGCGCACGTCGATCAGAATCAAATTGCCCGCAAGCATGGCGTCAAAGGCGTCGGTTGCCGTCAGAACATGGTCGGAAGCCCGCCCGACAGAGGGCAAAACGGCTGCGACAGTTGCGGCGAAAAGAAAGCGGCGGCGATTGAACATGACAAACATTCCATTTTTTGACTGCGTTTGAATTGCATGGCAAGACACAGCATTCAAGTCACAACGGGGTGACTTATCGCCTCAAGGGATGTGTAGTTTTATCGATATTTTGTTGATTTATGAATTTTTATCCCCTATTTCTGCACCTGCACAAAATTGCCGCCGCCATCTTCCAAATTGCTCAAGTTAGCGCTAACAACACCAATGACTACGCAATCCTACGCATTGCCCACAAAATGGAATCACCCTATTCGTGACGCCACGTCAAAAGCTGGAGACCCTCGATGACCGAGTTCAACAAAATCCTCATTGCCAACCGTGGTGAAATTGCCATCCGCGTGATGCGGGCCGCCAACGAGATGGGCAAGAAAACCGTGGCGGTGTTCGCGGAAGAGGACAAGCTGGGTCTGCATCGCTTTAAAGCTGACGAGGCCTATCGCATCGGCGAGGGCATGGGACCGGTCGCGGCTTATCTCAGCATCGACGAAATCATCCGCGTCGCCAAGGAATGCGGCGCTGACGCGATCCACCCAGGCTACGGCCTACTTTCAGAAAACCCTGATTTTGTAGACGCGTGCGAGGCGAACGGCATCGCCTTTATCGGCCCGAAAGCCGCCACGATGCGCGCACTTGGCGACAAAGCCTCGGCCCGTCGCGTTGCCATCGAAGCTGGCGTGCCTGTTATCCCCGCGACCAAGGTTCTTGGCGACGACATGGACGCGATCCGCAAGGAAGCCGCCGAGGTTGGCTATCCTCTGATGCTCAAAGCCTCATGGGGTGGCGGAGGTCGCGGTATGCGCCCGATCATGAGCGAAGACGAGGTCGAAGAAAAAGTGCTCGAAGGCCGCCGCGAAGCCGAAGCCGCTTTTGGCAATGGCGAAGGCTATCTGGAAAAAATGATTACCCGCGCCCGCCACGTCGAGGTTCAGATCCTCGGCGACAAACACGGCGGCATGTATCACCTTTATGAACGCGATTGCTCGGTCCAGCGCCGCAACCAGAAAGTCGTTGAACGCGCCCCTGCCCCCTATCTCAGCGAAGCCCAGCGCGAAGAAATCTGCGAGCTTGGCCGCAAGATCTGCGCCCATGTGAACTACGAATGCGCCGGCACGGTCGAATTCCTGATGGATATGGAAAGCGGCAAGTTTTACTTTATCGAGGTGAACCCCCGCGTGCAGGTCGAACACACCGTCACCGAAGAGGTCACAGGCATCGACATCGTTCAGGCGCAAATCCTGATCGCCGAGGGCAAGAGCATCGCCGAAGCCACCGGCAAACCGTCTCAGTATGACGTGCGCCTGAACGGCCACGCGCTGCAAACCCGCATCACCACCGAAGACCCGCAGAACAACTTCATCCCCGATTATGGCCGCATCACCGCCTATCGCTCGGCCACCGGTATGGGCATTCGTCTGGACGGCGGCACGGCTTACGCAGGCGGCGTCATCACACGCTATTATGACTCGCTTCTGACCAAGATCACCGCCTGGGCCCCGACGCCTGAAAAGGCCATCGCCCGTATGGACCGCGCCCTGCGTGAATTTCGCATCCGCGGCGTTAGCACCAACATCGCGTTTGTCGAAAACCTGCTGAAGCACCCGACGTTTCTGAACAATCAATACACCACCAAGTTCATCGACGAGACTCCGGCGCTGTTCCAGTTCAAGAAACGTCGCGACCGAGGCACCAAGGTTCTGACCTATATCGCGGATATTTCCGTCAATGGTCACCCCGAGACCGAAGGCCGCGCCGAGCCTGCCGCCGACCTGAAACCGGCCCGCGTGCCCGAGTTGCGCGCCAAACCTGCCTATGGCACCCGTAACCTGCTCGAGGACAAAGGCCCTCAGGCCGTGGCGGACTGGATGAAGGCGCAAAAACAGCTTCTCATTACCGACACCACCATGCGTGACGGCCACCAGTCTTTGCTGGCCACCCGCATGCGCTCGATCGATATGATCCAGGCGGCCCCCGCCTACGCGGCCAATCTGCCGCAATTGTTCTCGGTTGAATGCTGGGGCGGTGCAACCTTCGATGTGGCCTACCGCTTTTTGCAGGAATGCCCGTGGCAGCGTCTGCGCGATTTGCGCGCCGCAATGCCAAACCTGATGACGCAAATGCTGCTGCGCGCCAGCAACGGCGTGGGTTACACCAACTATCCCGACAACGTGGTCCAGTCCTTTGTCAAAGAGGCCGCCAACGGCATCGACGTTTTCCGCGTGTTCGACAGCCTCAACTGGGTCGAAAACATGCGCGTCGCGATGGACGCCGTGGTCGAGGCGAACAAAGTCTGCGAAGGCACGATTTGCTATACGGGTGACATCCTGAACCCCGACCGCGCCAAGTATGACCTGAAATACTATGTAGGCATGGCCAAAGAACTTGAGGCCGCAGGCGCCCATGTTCTCGGCCTGAAAGACATGGCCGGGCTGTTGAAACCTGCCGCCGCGCGGGTGCTGATAAAGGCCTTGAAAGACGAGGTCGGCCTGCCGATCCACTTCCACACCCACGACACCGCCGGCATCGCCTCGGGCACCATCCTTGCAGCGTCCGAAGCTGGTGTGGACGCGGTCGATTGCGCAATGGACTCGTTCAGCGGCAACACCTCTCAGGCAACCCTCGGCACGGTTGTCGAAGCGCTGAGCTTCACCGACCGCGACACCGGTCTCGACATCGGCGCGATCCGCGAAATCTCAAACTACTTTGAGGCCGTGCGCGGCCAATACGCCGCCTTTGAAAGCGGCCTGCAAGCGCCTGCGTCCGAGGTGTACCTACACGAAATGCCCGGTGGCCAATTCACCAACCTCAAAGCGCAGGCCCGCAGCCTCGGGCTTGAGGAACGCTGGCACGAAGTGGCGCAAGCCTATGCGGACGTTAACCAGATGTTTGGCGACATCGTCAAAGTCACCCCCTCGTCCAAGGTGGTCGGTGATATGGCCCTGATGATGGTCAGCCAGAACCTGACCCGTGCAGACGTGGAAGATCCGCAGCGTGACGTCAGCTTCCCCGACTCTGTCGTGGACATGATGAAAGGCAACCTCGGGCAACCCCCCGGCGGTTTCCCGAGCAAGATCATCAACAAGGTGCTGAAGGACGAAAACCCGAACCTTGAACGCCCCGGCAAGCACTTGCCGCCGGTCGATCTCGAGGCGGTGCGGGCCGAGGTCTCGAAACAGCTTGAAGGCTTCAAGGTCGATAACGAGGATCTCAACGGGTACCTGATGTATCCGAAAGTGTTCCTTGATTACATGGGCCGCCACCGCACCTATGGTCCGGTCCGGACCCTGCCGACCCGAACCTTCTTTTACGGCATGGAACCGGGCGACGAGATCACCGCCGAAATCGACCCCGGCAAGACGCTCGAAATCCGCATGCAAGCCATGAGCGAAACCGACGAAAAGGGCGAGGTCAAAGTGTTCTTTGAACTCAACGGCCAGCCACGCACGATCCGCGTGCCCAACCGAAAGATCAAAGCAACCACGGCCGCGCGTCCAAAGGCTGACATCACCAACGCCAACCACATCGGCGCCCCGATGCCCGGCGTCGTCGCTTCGGTCGCCGTACAAGCCGGTCAAAAAGTGGCCGAGGGCGACCTGCTGTTGACGATCGAAGCTATGAAGATGGAGACAGGACTCCACGCCGAACGCGACGCTGTTGTGAAAGCCGTGCATATCCAGCCGGGCGGGCAAATCGACGCAAAAGACTTGCTGATTGAACTCGAATAATACGTTGTAAATCAGACAAAAGCGGGCATCCGACGCAGGTGCCCGCTTTTTCGTTTCACGCGACAAAACGCGCTGCTGAATTACATTCCACCTTCATTATATTAGAATCATTCTAACCAATTACAGCGACTCCCTTTCGGATCGCTGACCTCAATGGAGACCCCCCATGAACCTAGGCGCAACCGTCCCAAACGTGACCTTCAAAACCCGTGTTCGCGATGAAAGCATCGGCGGCGACAACCCGTATCGTTGGCAGGACATAACCTCGGACGATTATTTCAAAGGCAAGCGCGTCGTGCTGTTTTCGCTTCCGGGTGCCTTCACCCCGACATGCTCGACCTACCAGCTTCCTGGCTATGAAAAAGGCGCCCAGGATTTCCGCGATATGGGCATCGACGAGATTTACTGCATGTCGGTCAACGACGGCTTTGTGATGAACGCTTGGGCCAGACACCAAGACCTCAAGAATGTCAAAGTGATCCCTGATGGCTCGGGCATTTTCACCCGCCAGATCGGCATGTTGGTCGAAAAAGACAACCTCGGTTTCGGGGTCCGCTCGTGGCGCTACGCGGCCATCGTCAACGACGGCACAATCGAAGCATGGTTCGAAGAGCCGGGCCGCGTCGACAACCACGCCCAAGACCCCTACGGTGAAAGCTCTCCCGAGACCGTCCTTGCGTGGTTGCGCAACGACGCAGCGGCCAACGTCGCCTAAGGCCCCCGCTGGCCAAGACCTTTACCCTCGCGATTTCGCGGGGGTATTTTTTTGCCCGCGTCCGCCTCAAAACGGTGGCGAAGCGCGAAATAATCCGCTTTCCTTTTCCCGACAGGTTAGGAGCAGAATCAATGACCGATTTCGCACATAAAGTTCTGGTGATGACGGATATTCACATCACCAAAGAGGGCCGCAAAATCATCGGTCTGGACCCGATGGAACGGCTTCTGGCCGCCCTCGATCACGCGATCTCGAACCACCCCGACGCCGCCTGTCTGGTCATCACCGGAGACCTGACCCATCACGGCATCCGCGACCAGTACCAGCGTCTGAAGGCAGTGCTCGACACGGTTCCTATTCCCGTTCATCTGACGCTCGGAAACCATGATTTCCGCGATCAATTCCTCGCCAATTTCCCAGACGCCCCAACCGACCCGAACGGCTTTGTGCAAACGGTTGTGGATGTCGGCGATCACCGTCTGATTTTGCTTGATACCCACGACCCAACGGTCGAACCCTTCCACGGCGGTCACATCTGCGAGGCCCGTCTGAACTGGCTAAAGTCTCAACTCGAAGGCCAACCCAAGGCGTCTTGCGTGCTGATGATGCACCACCCGCCCTTCGTCACTGGGTTTCCCGGCATGGACGCGATTGGCCTTTCCAACCGTGACGCCCTCAACCAGATCATTGCCGACAGCCCCGCGGTCGCCATGTCGATCTCGGGTCATGTCCATCGCACCATATGGGGGATCGCAGGCGGCAAACCCTCCGCGAACCTCAAAAGCACGTGCCACCAAATGCCGCTGGAACTGGTCGACGAAGACTCAAGCCTCGCGATCGACGAACCGGGATCCTACGCCATTCTGCTGCTCGGCAAGGACGGGATCGTCTTAACCAATGAAGACGTCGGGCTGGACAGCTACGCCACCCGTGATCCCGACAGCCAATAGTCAGGCGGCAATTCTCGGGCGGGTTCGGATCAAAATTTCGGCGACCACCAAGTTCGGCACCCAACATGTGAACGCCAACCAGACCGAGGATTGCTCATAAGGTAGCCCTAAAATCTCAAATCCCACCAGTTGCAATCGAAGTGTCACCGCTGAAAACGTCAGCGCAAAGGATCGCAGCATCCAAACGCGGTGTTCGGCAAAGCGCTTGTTCACCGCCATCCAAATTGCGATGGCCGTTGACCCCATCCAAGCGACCCCCAATGCCGAAAAACCAACCTGAGCCCAAAGCCCGCCAATCGCATTGAGCGATATCCCCATCGCCCCGATGCCCCCGACCAGGATTGCCACCGCATAGAAACGCCCAAGCCAGCGATGCAACGCCCTGTGATTTCGGCGGATACGCGGCATGAATTGAAACGCGCCAACGGCCAAAGCAACCGGCGCTGCCGAGACGTGCATCAATAGCAACACCCGCCGATCGCGCGCATGCTCGATCATAATCTCAAAGGCGCTCTCCAAGCCTAAAAAGACAAAACGATAGCTTGCCAAACTAACCAACAGACCGAGAAACGCGGCAAATCCTAAAGACCATTTCATCATCATGGGACACCTCTACTTGACAGTGTCAAGATAGCTTCAAACTTGACACTGTCAAGTAAATCCTCAACATGGGGTCATGACCACGCCGAACCCAGCCCCGAAACCCACGCCGACCCCCAAAAAGCCACGCCATCACGGCAATCTTCGTGAAGCCCTGATCGACGCGGGAATCGATTTACTGCAC
>JBELFK010000110.1:0-9729 GCA_042092935.1 Paracoccaceae bacterium
CGCATTTTTGTTGCGCTGCAACTGCAAAGTAATTATTCAGGGGCCAACTTGGAATACATGCATATTGCCGCGTGATGAATAGGACAATCCGATGACCCAACCGACGCTTCTTTCCGATCTTTTGACCCTAACCGCCAAAGCAATCGCGCCCACCGAAGCCGTTTTTGAAGCTGCCAAAACATCGGTTGGCGCGTTGGTCAGCAAGGACGGCCGCGTCAGTGGTGATCTGATCGAATTGCACCAGAACGCAGCCCACGGCCTGTCCTGGATCGCCACCTATGTTGAAGCGCTGCGCCAGATGCATAAATGGGCCGAACGTCTGAAGTCCGATGGCAAGTTTGGCGAAATCGAGGGGTTGATATTGCAATGCGCCTTTGGCGAATACCTTGCCCAGCTTCGCGGTGGCATTCCCATGAGTCAGGGCGAAATTATCCGCCTTGCCGATACGGGTGCCGACGTTGAAACCTTCGCAACGCCCGAAATTGACCAACTGATCGCCGCAGGCACAAGTCAGGCGGCAAAAACCCGACTCGTCGAAGTGATGCAAGAACAGGTCGCCAACACCACCCTTGGCGCAAGCGGTCTTGACGACGAGCTTGAGATGATCCGCGAGCAATTCCGCCGTTTCGCCGTGGAAAGGGTCGAGCCTTTCGCCCACGACTGGCATCTGAACGATGAATTGATCCCGATGGACATCATCGAAGAATTGGCCGAGATGGGCGTTTTTGGGCTGACCATCCCCGAGGAATACGGCGGCTTTGGGCTGTCTAAGGCCTCGATGGTCGTTGTTTCCGAAGAGCTTTCGCGCGGATATATTGGCGTCGGCTCGCTGGGCACGCGCTCTGAAATCGCGGCCGAGTTGATCGAAGGCGGCGGCACCGATGCGCAAAAAGAATACTGGTTGCCCAAGATCGCCAGCGCCGAAATCCTGCCGACGGCGGTGTTCACCGAACCCAACACCGGCTCGGACCTTGGCGCGCTTCGCACCCGCGCCGAGAAGGATGCAAATGGCGACTACAAGGTGACAGGGAACAAAACCTGGATCACGCACGCAGCGCGCACCCATGTGATGACATTGCTTGCGCGCACCGACCCGGACTCAACCGATCACCGTGGCCTTTCAATGTTTCTCGCTGAAAAGACCCCAGGAAGTGATGACGCCCCATTCCCTACCGAGGGCATGACCGGTGGCGAGATTGAGGTTCTCGGCTATCGCGGCATGAAGGAATACGAGCTCGGGTTTGATAACTTCCACGTCAAAGGTGAAAACCTTCTCGGCGGCGAAGAAGGTCAGGGCTTCAAGCAGCTAATGCGCACATTTGAGGCCGCCCGCATTCAGACAGCAGCCCGCGCAATTGGCGTGGCCCAAGCGGCGCTGGATGTTGGGATGCAATATGCGCAGGACCGCAAGCAATTTGGAAAATCGTTGATAAACTTCCCGCGCGTCGCCAATAAGCTGGCGATGATGGCCGTTGAAATCATGGTTGCACGTCAGTTGACCTACTATTCAGCTTGGCAAAAAGATCACGGCCACCGCTGCGATCTCGAGGCCGGAATGGCCAAATTGCTGGGTGCACGGGTGGCTTGGGCGGCAGCGGACAACGCGCTGCAAATCCACGGCGGCAACGGGTTTGCGCTTGAATACAAAATCAGTCGCATACTTTGCGACGCCCGCATTCTGAACATCTTTGAGGGTGCCGCAGAAATTCAGGCTCAGGTCATCGCGCGCCGCTTGCTCAGCTAATCCGACCACTTTCGGGCCAGCCCTTTGGCCTCATGCAGAAGGGCTGCGATGACCGGCGTGTGGGGTTCCTGATGGGGGGCGATCAACCCAACGCGGTGACTTGCGTCGGGTTTTGTGATGGGCACGGCGTGCAGCTTTGATCCCGCCAAATGGATCTCGGCGGCCTTGACCGGCAAGATCGTCGCCCAACCGCCGCTCAGGACGTGGCTAATCAGAACCGTAATCGTATTCGCCTCGATCCCGGGTTGAATTTGCACGCCCGCCTCTTTCAGGTGGAGGTTTATGATGCGGCGGTTCAGCATTTCAGGCGTCAACAGGCAAAGCGGCATGTCGCCCAAATCCTCCCATCTCACGGTGTCGCCCGGAAGCGGCTCCGAGGACACCAGCACATATTTCTCGGCATAAAGCGGCTCAAACACGACGCGTCCCAATGGCTCGTCGTCGAGATAAGAGATGCCCGCGTCGATCTCGAGATTATCCATCATTTCAAGGATTTGCGTCGAGGAGCGCGACAGGATCGTCAACCGGATGTTCGGATGCAATCTGGCGAAATGCGCCGTCAACTGTGACGCGGGCGTCAGCGCGGTCGGGATCACAGCCAAGCGAAGGTTTCCCGAAAGCCCTTGGCGGGCAAAGCGCATTTCTTCCTTCATCGCGCGGGCGTCCGCCACGATTTGACGCGCCCATTCCTGAACGCGCTGTCCCTCGGGTGTTAGGCCCTTGAAACGCGATCCGCGGTAGACAAGCATAACGCCAAGCTGTTCTTCCAACTGTTTGATTGCCGCCGAAAGCGTGGGTTGTGTCACGCCGATTTCTTCGGCGGCCTTGCCAAAATGACGGCTCTTGGCCAGGGCCAGATACATTTCCAGTTTGTCGATCATCGCTTCGCCCTTTTCCTGAGCACGGCCAAAAAGCGCTCGCGCGCATCTGGCAGCGGTCGCCCCACCTGCCCCTCAGCCAAATTTGTCTTAAGAAAGTATCCTGTGGTTTCAAGGGCCAATAGGATGTCGGCGTCAGCCGCGTCGCCCTCGCCCCTCATACAAGGCACGAGTGGCAGCATGCGATCGGCCCAAGCGCCCGCGCCGGTTTTCGACACCGCCCGCCCCGACTTGGGCGAGATATAGACAAGCCCGTCGGTTGCGCCGG
Organism: Paracoccaceae bacterium; assembly: GCA_042092935.1. Classification (GTDB taxonomy): domain Bacteria; phylum Pseudomonadota; class Alphaproteobacteria; order Rhodobacterales; family Rhodobacteraceae; genus JASMHC01. The sequence continues at coordinate 2,891 of JBELFK010000110.1, forward strand.
TGGCGGCGCAACGGTCCAGCTCAAGCCCAAAACCAAGCTCGCTCAAGAAAGCCATTTCCCATTGTAGATAGGCAAGCGGCCAGACGCTTTCTTGGCCAAGCAAATCCATCAGAGGCAGTGTTTTATCATAGAGGTCATGATGAGGTTCGCGTTCCGGTAGGGCATATTGCAGCATCGCCACGACACCCCCCGCACCTGCCAGGGCCAATCGGCTGCCCATCAAGGTCGCCGCGCGACTGCGGATAGGTTCAACAGTAAATGCACCGATGTGATCCTCAAGCCGCGCGCGCCAACTTACGTCAAGCTGCGCCCCGCTTTGCAGCAAAGGGGCCATCTTGCGACTTTGCCCGCCCCGAATGACACCAGAATGCACGCCGTGTTCGCGCGTAAAGACCGAGGCAATGGCGCTGGATTCCCCATGCGCGCGCACGCTCAGCAACAGTCCTTCTTCGCGCCACTCCAAAGCAAACCCTTTATCTTTTGACGGAAAGTATCCTCGGGGGTGAATTTATCCGCAAGGAGAAAGAGGGGGCGGACAGCCCCCTTGCAACGCTTAGGCGCTATTCAGACAATCCGGGTTCATCCAAAAGGTGACGCCCCTGCCTGTCTTCGACTTCAATCACCCAAATGTCGGGATCAAAACTCCGCTGACGGGCAAGCGCCTGATCGACGGATTGTTCCGCGCCTTCGCTCAGAATGTCCCACTTTCGGGTGTCGCTCAGAATATCAAACACCCGCTGATAAAGCGCAGCGCGCCCGTCCAATGAGTTGAGCTTCACCAATATCGTACCGGCGGTGTCATCGCCGTGGGTGACAACAAAGGCAGGGATGTCATACAGCCGAAGCCGGGTCAGATAGGCCTGTACCCAGAATTCTGCCGTCAGGCGCATCAAATGTTGCCGTCTTTGAAATTGAGCCCCATCTCGGAATACCGGGCCGCTTCTTCCTGCCAGCCTTCACGGACTTTGACCTGAAGGAACAGGTGAATTGTACGGCCGAGGAATTCAGACAATTCTTCGCGTGCGGCTTTCGAGACCGCCTTTATCGTTTCGCCCTTATGGCCAAGGATAATGCCCTTGTGGCCGTCGCGTGCCACATAAATGATCTGCTCAACACGGGCGGATCCGTCTTTGCGTTCTTGCCAGTTTTCAGTTTCGACTGTCAGTTGATAGGGAAGCTCTTGGTGCAGGCGCAGGGTCAGTTTCTCGCGTGTCATTTCAGCGGCAATCATCCGCATGGGCAGATCGGCGATTTGGTCTTCGGGGTAAAGCCACGGGCTTTCCGGCAGCCCCTCAGCCAACCATTTGCGCAGATCGTTGACGCCATATCCCTTTTCAGCCGAAATCATGAAGGATTCCGTGAACGGATAACGGTCGTTCAAGTCCTTGGTCAGGCTCAGCAGCGCTTCGGCTTTGACTTTATCGAGCTTGTTGATCGCCAAAGCCACGGTCCGTCCCTGCCCGACCTCTTGCAAGCCGTCGAGTATACGCTCGACGCCTTCGGTGATGCCGCGATGCGCTTCGACCATCAAAACGATGACGTCCGCATCCGCCGCACCGCCCCACGCGGCGGCGACCATGGCGCGATCCAAACGACGCCGTGGTTTGAACAATCCCGGTGTATCTACGAACACCATCTGACTTTCACCTTCAATCGCGACCCCGCGAATGCGCGCACGCGTGGTTTGAACCTTATGCGTCACGATTGAAACCTTGGCGCCGACCATGCGGTTCAGCAGGGTCGACTTGCCTGCGTTCGGTTCACCGATCAGTGCGATAAAGCCTGCTTTTGTCATTTGTTTTCCACTTCTTTCAGCAGGGTCTTCGCCGCGTCTTGCTCGGCTATGCGTTTTGATCCGGCCTGTGCTTCGGCGCTTTCGCCGGATTGCAATGTGCATCGGATGGTAAATATCGGGGCGTGGTCGGGACCACTGCGCGAAACCTCGGAATACTTCGGAGGGTGTTGCTTGCGGGCCTGCGCCCATTCCTGCAACGAGGTCTTGGCATCGCGCGCGTCGGCCTCGACCGATTTGATGCGCGTGTTCCAAAGCCTCAGGATCAAGGCCTGCGCCGCAACAAATCCACCGTCCAGATAGACCGCCGCGATCACGGCTTCCATCGCGTCTCCCAGCAAGGCCTGTTTGCGCCGCCCCCCTGTCATCATCTCAGAGCGCCCGAGCTTCAGGACAGTGCCGACATCGACTTCGCGGGCAATCTCGGCGCAAGTTTCCTTGCGCACCAAAGCGTTAAAGCGCGGGGCAAGCTGCCCCTCGGCTGCCGCCGCGTCTTCTTCCAGCAGCGCTTGGGCCATCACCAGACCAAGCACCCGATCCCCGAGGAATTCGAGCCGCTGGTTATCTGGCCGTGTGGACGACGAACGCGAGGAATGCGTGACCGCAGTAACAAGCAAAGCCGGATCAGAGAATTGATACCCGATCCGGCCTTGGAAATCTTTCATGTCGCTTGCGAGTTTCAATCAACCCTCTTGAAGAAACGGTCACTCCGCCACGTCCAGAAATAGAGCATGGATCGACCGGCGGATGAGAACATGACGCGGTCGGCGCGTCCGATCAGATTTTCATACGGAACATAGCCAACGCCGCCAATGGTTTGTGGAACGCGGCTGTCCGTCGAATTATCTCGGTTGTCGCCCATAAAGAAGTAGTTGCCGGCGGGCACCGTGTAGACGGGCGTATTGTCTGTTGCCCGTGTTGTGACATCCAGAATTGAGTGTTCAACACCGTTTGGCAGGGTTTCCGATTGCTTGACCTTAATGCATTCGCCCCCCGTACCGACAGGTGCATTGGCGCATATGGGACGGGCGCGTTGCGGGCCTTGGGGTTCGGCTATTTCGCTAAAGACACCGTCGTCTTCGAGTTTAACCGCTTCGCCGTTCAGATAGAGAACACCGCCCTTCATTTGAACACGATCCCCGGGAAGGCCGATCAAGCGCTTGATGTAATCTGTCCCTGTTACCGGATGACGGAAAACGACCACATCACCGCGCTCGGGCTCACCGCCTAGAAAGCGGCTATTGTCGCCGTCAAAAACGCCGCAGAGGTCTTCGGCATCGACGTTGATACCAACGGCAGGGATGCGGATCGTGGGGCATGAGGCGTAAGAATAGCCATAGGCCATCTTGTTAACGAAGACGAAATCGCCAATCAAAAGCGTGTCCTTCATCGACCCTGACGGGATCCAGAACGGTTGGAAAAAGATTGTGCGGAAAATTCCTGCGATAACCAATGCGTAAACGATCGTCTTGATCGTCTCAAAGATCGCATTTGGTTCTTTGACCTCAGTCTGCATATTTGTTCTCCGCTGTCGGTTTGAAGGCTACATGCGGTCACGGCTCTGAGGTGTCAAGGTCAACCGGCGGGAATCAGCCGCGCCTCGATCACCACAAAGGCCTGCGCCCATGGATGATCGTCCGTAAGCGTGACATGGATCACCGCTTCGTGACCGTCCGGCGTCATGCTTTCAAGGCGTTCTTTCGCCCAGCCTGTCACCTCCATGACGGGTTGACCGGTGCGCAGATTGCTGACGGACATATCCTTCCATGCGATGCCCATGCGCAGCCCTGTTCCAAGCGCCTTTGAGCACGCCTCTTTCGCGGCCCAGCGTTTGGCGTAGGTGCCCGCCACGTCCATACGCCGCTCGGCTTTGCGCTTTTCGATCTCGGTGAAGACGCGGTTGCGAAAACGGTCCCCGTGGCGCTCGAGCACCCCCGCGATGCGGTCAATGTTCGCAAGATCCGTGCCGACGCCGAGGATCAATTGAAATAGGGCGTAATAAAGTGATCGATCGCGCCCGTGGCCTGATCGATGATGATGTCGACCTGAGCCAAGGCAAATTCAGCGTCTTCTTCAAGGTAAACCTGTCCGGTCAGCGACATTTGAATACCGATCGAGGGATCATAGGCGCTTGTCATGCCGTCGAGCGAAAGTGCTGAAAACCCGAAGAGCTGCATGCACTGGCGTTCGCCAAAATCATTGTAAGGGGGTGACAGGATCACCAGCCCGTATGATCCGGCGGCTGGTTCCGTCGTATCAATGACCGCAATTCGCGTGGCTCCGTTCCCAAAGGTCGCGGTGTTTTCACCCCATGGTTCCGCCAGGTACTGGGCCGATGCCTGCCAAGCGCAATACGATAGAGTCGGAAACCCAACCGCTGGCCCTGCGAGCGTCGCCACAAAAAGCGCTGCTATTTGCCGTTTCATCGCGTGCCCTCTCTCGTTGCGCCGGTGCAGTATTCCACTGCTGGCAAATGCAAACAAGAACCTTGTCAGCCCGAGGCACCCTCGGCGCGCGCCTCATCCATCAGGCGGCGCATTTCGTGGATGGCGGGCTGCAACCCCTGAAATATGGATTCCCCAATCAGAAAATGGCCGATGTTCAATTCTTTCGCTTCGGACAAGGCGGCAAGCGGTTTCACCGTATCAAAGGTGATGCCGTGGCCGATATGAACCTCAAGCCCAAGCGAATGCGCATAGGCGGCCATATCCGTGATGCGTTGCAACTCAGCATGCGACTCGTCCAGTTTGCCTTCGTGGAAATAGTCGCAATAGGCACCGGAATGAAGCTCGACAACCGCAGCTCCGACCCTATGGGATGCCTCGACCTGTGCGGCATCGGCCCCAATAAACAGCGACACACGACACCCAGCGTCGCGAAGCGGGTCAATGAAACCTGTCAGCCCGTTTTGCGCACGCACCACATCAAGACCGCCTTCGGTCGTCAATTCCTCGCGACGTTCGGGGACAATGCACACTGCATGGGGTTTGTGACGCAGAGCGATTGCCTGCATCTCCGGTGTTGCGGCCATTTCGAAGTTCAGAGGCACGTTTAACCCGTCCATAAGCGCTTCGATGTCGCCGTCACGAATATGCCGCCGGTCTTCGCGCAAATGCGCAGTAATTCCGTCAGCACCGGCTGCTTCGGCCATCTTGGCGGCCCGAACGGGGTCGGGATAGGCCGATCCTCGGGCATTTCTGACTGTTGCGACATGATCGATGTTCACGCCAAGACGGAGATCGTTGGTCATATGCGAATCCACTTCCTGAAACTGCGGCAAGCCTAGTCGGCTTTTTCGGCTTCGTCAGCCGATCGTTTCGCATTTTTCCGTTTGGCCAAAAGTCGAGCACGAAGACGTGAAACGCGGCGTTTCTGATACGCGCGGATCACCGGAACAGACAGGTAATAGGCGATCAACCCTGCAATCGCGCCGGGGATCAGACTGCCGATAAGGAACGGGTAAAAGACCTGATCGTAAAACTCAATGAGCCGATCCCAATGGGCCTCGCGGTGCGTGAAGATAGCCCTGAAATTATCCCAAAGGTCATCGCTGGCCTCGGCAAACTGGCGCATGATACCGCGCTGGTTTTCCTCGTCGTGGCCACTGCCCAGCAGGAAGTTTCCAAACCGGATCGACAGGATTGCGATCGGAACATAGGTCAGCGGGTTGCCAAAAAAAGTCGCCATAAGGGCGGCCAATACATTTGCCCGCATCACTTTTGCGAGAATATAGGCAATGACGAAATGCAACCCGTAGAGCGGCGTGAAAGACGTGGCGACACCGACGAAAATACCGCGCGCGATACGCTCGGGTGAATCTGGCAGCCGGTTAAACCGATGGCGAATATACTGGACGGCGCGGGACCAGCCTCCGCGTGGGTACAGGGCCTGCGCAATCAGCTGTCCGTATGACCGTTTTTCGCGTCGCTTGAAAACCAAGTTGGAAACCCCGTGTTCTTGGCTCGGTTTTGACCTGTCGCTAGGGCCTTTGCAATACGCGTTCCCTTTCAGGGTCGCGCAATCGGTTGATTTCCGCCACGTCGCTTTCCGCCTCCAGCGCGGTGATTACGCGATGGAGGTGCTGGGCATCGCGAAGATCGACATCCACCGTCAGGCGATAGAAGTCAGGATTTCTGTCGCTGAACTTTAGGTCCGAAATATTCGCGTGCTGCTCGCCGATCAACGAACACAGCTTGCCCAAAACGCCCGCGTCATTGCTGATCGTCATTTCAAGCGTGACGTCATGAATTGGGGCGTGTTGACCCGAGTGCCAATGCAGATCGATCCATCGGTTGCTTTCGGCAATATCGTCCGCAAGCACGTCACAATCGATGGCATGGACAATCACGCCGCGCCCCTTTTGCGTGATGCCGACAATGCGTTCACCCGGGACTGGCTGACAACAACGGGCGCGCTCAAAACTTTGGCCTTCCGACAGGCCGATCACAGCGCGTTTGGCGTCGACGTCCGGCTTGTTGGGGCTTTCGTCCAGCTCGGGATAGAGCGCACGCACAATATCGCCCGCTTGAATCTCAGCGCTTCCGAGACGGGCCAGCAATTCATCGCGGCTTTCGATGCGCAGCTTTGATGCCGCCGTCTCGAGCGCCTTTTCAGTCGCCTTCTTGCCGACGTGCTCAAACGCAGCGCGCGCAAGCGCATGCCCGAGCTTGACGAAACGCTCACGATCCTCGGCACGCAGGGCACGGCGAATGGCGGCCTTGGCGCGACCGGTCACGGCAATATCAAGCCAAGTCGCCTGCGGACGTTGACCTTCGGCGGTGATAATATCGACCGACTGACCATTCTTGAGACGGCTCCAAAGCGGAACCCGTAGACCGTCCACCTTGGCCCCGACACAGGCGTTGCCAATACGGGTGTGAATTGCATAGGCAAAATCAATCGGCGTCGCGCCACGGGGCAGTTTGATGACATCGCCTTTGGGTGTGAAACAGAAGCGCTGATCCTGAAACATCTCGAGCTTTACAGCTTCAAGAAATTCACCATGGTCGTCATCTTCGCCAAAGCCCTCGGCAAGGGTGTTGATCCA
>JBELFK010000111.1:0-9690 GCA_042092935.1 Paracoccaceae bacterium
CCATCGACCTCAAGCATCGCCGATACGACCTCGGTTCCATCGATGTTTGGGGGGCTTCCCAACATAAGTGTTCGGATCGGTCCGCCGATTTCTGTGAAGGACAAATAAAGGATATATAGCGCGATCGTGATCGTGATAGCCGGATCGACCCAGCGCATGTCAAAAAGAATGATTAGCGTTCCGCCGATAATCACCGCGACCGAGGCCAGCGCGTCCGAAAGGTTGTGAAGAAACAACGCGCGGATGTTCATATTACCCTTCTGCATCGAATAGGTCAGCAGGGCCGTCAGTGTATCGACAACCAACGCGACGCCACCAAGAATAACGACCGTCCACCCCATAACTTCAGTCGGCTCGATAAGCCGCATACCACCCTCGTAAACCAGATATAGTCCAATCACGATGAGCGTCGTGTAGTTGATTAATGCGGCGACGATTTCCATTCTGCCATAGCCAAAGGTCATCCGCTCATCGGCCGGTCGACGCGAGATTTTGCGCGCCGCGAAAGCGATTACCAGCGCGGCCATGTCTGAAAAATTGTGAAGCGCGTCGGCAATCAAGGCAAGACTGCCAGACAAGATGCCTCCGACAACCTGTGCAACGGTAAGCAGCCCATTCGCCCAAATTGCTATCGCAACACGTTTGTCGCCGGAATCGGGATCAATGTGAGCATGACCGTGGTCGTGTGGCATGTGATAATTCCTCTTGAGCGTGTGCGCCGCTTTGAGCTTTTGAATTGCCAATGCCGAAGCTCAGGCGACTGAGCGTCAATCCGGCAATTCATGCTCTCTGATACTAAAAGCCTTAGACCCGTGCAAACAGTTGTCGGCGGGGTTTGAATTAGCCCTTTCAATGACCATCTCCTGATATATTTTTCGACACGGTCGCGCTAAGATTTCTAAGCCGCGCGTGGTGCCCAAAGAATGATAGCTGCCCCCGCAAGAATCACAAAAGCCCCAATGGCGTCCCATTGGTCAGGTCGTTGACCTTCAGCCAACCACAACCAAATCAACGAGGATACGATGTAGACGCCTCCATACACAGCAAAGGCACGCCCAGCTTGATCGGCGGGGCTAGGGGTAAACAACCACGCAAATAGGCCGAGCGACAACATGCCCGGAAACACCCAAAACGCGCTCTTGTCCAGACGGAGCCACGCCCAGAATGCAAAACACCCAGCAATTTCGGCGAATGCGGCCGAGAAATAGATCACGATCGTTTTCATGGCTTCGGGATATATCCCAATCGGATCAGAGTCTATTTCTGCAATTCAATGCCCGAAAGAAACGCAACTTGCCCAACTGCTGCGACCAACGCGACGGCGAAGACAATCCAAAGTCCCGATGCGGCGACGGCAAAGCCCCCGACAAGCGGAAGAATAAACGCAGGTGCCGTCAACGCGTTGAAATACCCGCTATAGGCTGGTCGTCTGTCGTCTGGCGAAATCTCCATCAGCAACCCGATGACGGCAATCGTTAGCCCATTCATCAATGCGCCAAGACTAAAAAATACAATCAAAAGGATTGGAACGACATAAACGATCGGAACCGGGAACAGCAAAATGTACAAAAGCGTGACAGGCGGAACGGCGCGCGCAATCGCGATCCCACGCATCAAACTAAGTTTGCCCCGATAATCGCCCCACCAGCCCCAAAGCGGATTACCCAGCAGAGCGCCCAACGTCTGCGTGCCCATCAAAAGCGCGACGTTTTCAAAACCGACTTCAAGCCTGTTTGCGGCGACGATAAAGAACGGTGCCGCGATCAAAACCGCGCCTCCACACCACTGCGCGAATACGAAGCGGCGAAAGACCGGATCGGTCTGAAAAGTCACCACCCCGTCCCGCAAATACCCAAAAAAGCCTCCCACTGCCTTTAGCGGCGTCTCGCGCTTGGGTTCACCCATAGCAGTAAAAATAACGGCCGAGATCAACATCAGGATTGCGGCTATACCCAATATCGCTGCATAGGATGTTGGAAACTCGAGCGTTCGTAACAAATTGTCGGCGATCCAAGCGACAATTAGCGCAACCAGACCCCCTCCGAAAAACCGGATGGACAGCATTCGACTTCGACGATCCGAGGCGACGGATCGGGCAACGATGTCGTTATAGGGAACGCCAACAATACCGCTAAGGCACGCATAAACCACCCAAAGCGCCAGGGTCGAGGCTCCTAGCGTCAATGGCGCCCAGCCCGCAGTCGTGCCAAGCCAAAGTACGCCTGCGAGAACGGCAATGGCCGCCGCCCGTCCAAAAGCACCGACAATGTAAAACGGCATCGATGACGATCCACGGCCAGCGAAGAAGCCCACGAACAGTTGCGGAAGCAGCCAACCAAGCCGCAAGATCGTAGACACCGCGCCAACAGCGATTGAACTTCCTGTAAGCTGATAAACGAGTGCCGACATCACGGTCGCGCTGTCGACGGCGGCCGATCCGGCCTGAAAGGCAGTGCCTGCCCCCGCGACATGCCAAAAACGGCGACGGGGTGTCATTGGCCGCTCCAATTGATTGGATCGACGAACAGGCCAAACCAGATCGACCAGATGCCCAGTGCAACAAATATCGCGCCAAGAAGCCAGCGGCGCGGCCGCAACCAATCCGCCAGGCGATCTAATGGTCGTGCAAGGCGTGGAGCGACAGACATCGGTACCAATGGAATTGACAGCGCAAAGGCAAAGACGGCCATCATCACGAACCCTGTCACGGCAGACCCGCTTGCGGTTGCCGCTGCCATCAATCCAAACAAGATCGGAGCGGCGCATGCGGGTATGTTCAATCCGAATGCTACCCCTTGAACAAGCGGGTTTGACGCGGTTCTCCAGAGCTCTGGTGCCAACCTGACGCGTTGGCGCAGAGTGTTGCCCCATCCGAGAAGCATCACAATGCCAAGACTGAGATAAATCGCCCCGAAGGCAAGCCACGCGCCGGTCTGAACACCGATCAGCCGCTGGCCCAGAACAACGATCAATCCACCAAAACCGCCCATCACGACGAGCCTTGCCAATAGAAATACGATTGCAGCCGCCAAACGTTGGCGCGTCGATCGTTTGCGTTGCGCCCCGAGAAATAACATGTGTGCGCCAATGGTGCATGGCTCGATAAAGCCAAGCAATCCGAGGCTAAACGCAAGCAAGAGGGTCTGATAAGTTAGGTCCATCGGTGCCTTTCATCGACTGACCGCTTTGATGCTAGGCCTTCCACCTACCAGAAGGTCAAGGCTTGCCGTTGGAGCATGCCAACGAGGTCGGGTTCAAGTCTTGTCCTTTTCGTTACACGCTACCCCGCGCAGCACGACAGTTTTGCCACGTCCATCTCAAACGTCTGCGCCGCCAGTTTCAGGCCTTCGACCGTTGTAAGATACGGGAATATCATCGCGCCCAAGTCCTCATAGGTCATACCCATCCTCAGGGCCATGGCCGCGGTTTGGATGCTGTCTGCCCCCTCTGGCGCGATAATATGCGCGCCCAGCAACCGCTTGGTTTGTCTGTTTGCGATCAGTTTTATCAATCCGCGTGTGTCCCGCGCTGCCAGCGCCCGTGGCACGTTTTCCAAACCCAGAACCGAGGTCATGACATCGTGACCGGCTGAACGAGCTTGGGCCTCGGTCATGCCCACGCTGGCGACCTGCGGGTCAGAAAACACGACGGTCGGCAGGATACTGTTGTCATATCGCAATGCGTTTCCGTTCATCGCATTCTTGGCGGCAATCTTTGCGCCATAGGCTGCCATATAGACGAACTGATCTGTGCCGGTCACATCACCGGCGGCATAAACCCCCTTGCGCGTGGTTTGCATCTGCCCGTCGACGATGATCCCGCCCTGGGCATTCGTGGCTATTTCCGCCGACGCAAGCGATAGTGAACCCGTGTTCGGCATTCGTCCCGTCGCCAGCAGCAGCTTCTCTGCCGAAACCGAGATGGATTGTCCTTCACTTTCTGCATAAAGCGTGACGGCCGAGTCAATGGACTCAAACCTGTCGTAGCGAAGCCCGGACAGCACCTGAATGCCTTCGTCTGCAAAGGCCTTGGTCAGCGCTTCGCTGACTTCAGGCTCGGCGTCCGGCAGCAAGCCTCGCCGGGTCACAATCGTCACGTCTGAGCCCGCACGCGCAAAGATCTGCGCGATCTCGACACCGATGTATCCGCCCCCCATGACCAAGAGTGATCTAGGCAAGGTGGCCAGTTCAAGGGCCGACGTGCTGTCAAACCAATCGACGCTATCCAATCCTTGAATATCGGGAACATGAGGCGATGAACCTGTGGCAATGATAATCTTCGGCGCATGAATGATGCGGTCCTCTAATTGTACCGCGCCATCTTGTGTAAAATGCGCCTGACCCTCGATGTAGGTGATGCCTTCGTAATTGGGCAGGACGTCGACATATTTGGCCGCGCGAAGATCATTCACCAAAGCCTGTTTTTGCGCGACAAGCGCCGCCCAATCGTTGACCTCTGCGCTTGCTACGATCCCATCAAACCGCGCTGAGGTTTTGGCAACGTGCAGCGTGTCCACTGCACGGATCATCGCTTTTGAAGGGACGCAGCCGACGTTGACACAGGTGCCCCCGATGGTTCCGTGGCCAATCAAAGCCACGCGTGCACCTGCTTCGGCGGCGGTGATCGCAGCAGAAAAGCCAGCGGAGCCAGCGCCGATCACGGCGAGGTCAAACGTGACGACATCTGACGAGTTTTTAGAGCAACAGTCGGACATAAAGAAATCCCTTTGCGGGTTTGGGAATGTGAGTGGTGGCGCGCGGTCTAAATTTAACGGTTCATGAGCCGTTATCCGCCACCAACACTTCTGCTGCGTACCCCGAGGCCTCTGACGCCAAAGCGATGGCTTCAACGGTCGTGAGAGCATCGTCAAAAACGACCAAGGCCGTTCGCGCATCTGAATTAGCACTCACCGACAACACGCCTTCTACGCCGCCCATCGCTGCTTCGACGATAAACGGGCAGCTTGCGCAATACATTCCAGGTACCGAAAACGTCACGGTTTGCTCGGCGGCGAAACTCGGGGCGGCTGCGAAAAAGCCGATCAGGGCCAACACGGGTGTTAAAAACTTCATTGTGGTTCCTTTCAAAGACCGAGAAGAATGGGGGCAACGACAGGCGCGATCCATGTCCAGAACAGCGCGATCACTGTCAAAATTGTTGAAACCCAAAGCGCTGATTTAACGAACCGATTGGGCAGTGGTCGTGCGCAGGCTTCACCTTCGGCGCAGGCTTTGGGCTTGCGATACACCATCCAGAACCCGTACCCGAGGAATCCAAGCGCAATTACAATGAAGATCGGCTTATAGGGTGCGAGGGCCGTAAGATTGCCAATCCAAGCGCCCGATATTCCCATACTGACCAAAAGCAACGGAACAACGCAGCAGGTCGACGCAGCAAAGGCCCCGAGAAACCCGCCCGCAGCCAACAAGCGCGTTTTTCGTTTTTCCGGATCGGTTTCGTTTGTGGCTATGCCTGTTGTGTCGGTCATGTGCGCGCTCGCTATTTCGATTTCTCGCGCTAAGATGCGGTCTGTAGCGACTACAGAAGCAAGGAAAAATTCGATGGCAGACTTCACGAATGCGCGAGGGTATCCGATTGGCGAAATGTCCAAACGCTCTGGCGTCAACATCGAAACGATCCGCTATTACGAGCGCATTGGCATCATGCCAAAGCCGGATCGAACGTCGGGTGGAAACCGACAATACAATCACGATCAGTTAAAGCGGCTTTCCTTTATCAAGACGTCGCGCGATCTCGGGTTCAGTATCGATGAGATTCGTGCGCTGCTTGAAATGGTGGATCGGCAAGATTTCACCTGCGGCGAGGTTCACACTTTGACCGTCGGGCATTTGGCGTCCGTGCGCGAAAAAATCAAAGGGCTGCGCAAGTTGGAGGACGCACTTTCAGGTATGGCTGCCGAATGCAGCCAAGGCGACGTGCCCGACTGCCCGATCATCGAAACGCTTTTTGACGTTCGTTAAAGGCCGGTCTTTTCACCCAAAGCCTGTAGATGCGCTCAGCTACCCGAGCGAGTATCCCTTGCCGCGCACGGTGCGCAGGTCGGCTCCTGCCTTTTCTCCCAGCGCTTTTCGCAATCTTGCGATGTGAACGTCCACGGTTCGGCTGTCCACGTAGGTGTCGCGCCCCCAAACCAAATCGAGCAATTGATCGCGCTCAAACACCCGCCCGGGTCGTTCCATAAGCGTGCGCAGCAATTTAAACTCAAGCGGCCCCAACGAGACTTCGTCGCCCGAAACATAAACGCGGTAGGTTTCGACGTTCATTTCGATGTCACTCACGCGTATCGTGTCTGCGCCAGCGGACTTACTGCGCCTCAATAGCGAGCGCACGCGCGCCAGCAATTCAGATACAGAATAGGGTTTGGTGATGTAGTCATCCGCCCCAACGTCCAATCCACGAATGACGTCCTCTTCCTCGGCGCGCGCGGTGAGCATGATGACCGGTACTTCGCGCGTCTCAACACGTTTGCGAATCCGTCGTGCAAGCTCAAGCCCCGAGGCCCCCGGCATCATCCAGTCAAGCAAGATCAGGTCGGGCACAGCCTCGGCCAGCTCTAGCTCGGCTTCGTCACCGTCAGACGCTGTGCGCACCTGATACCCTTGTTTGCGTAAGTTATAGGCAATCACCTCGCGTTGGGCGGCCTCATCCTCGACCACAAGGATATGCGATCCGGTGCTAGTCATCCTGCATTTCTGACAGGTTCACCGTCGTGACGTCTTGTTTGGGGCGATCATCGCTTGGGAAGGCGCCGGTAATCAAATAGATCGCCTGTTCAGCCAGACCGGTCGCATGATCTCCGACCCGTTCGATATTCTTGGCGATAAAGTGCAAATGCATCGCTGGGGCAATCGTGCGCGGGTCTTCCATCATGTGGGTCAACAATTCGCGGAAGAGCGAATTGTAAATCTGATCCGCTTCCAGGTCCCGCTCGATCACGTCCTGCGCTTTATCCAAATCCCGATTGACATAGGCATCCAGAGCGTCGGCAAGCATCGCCTCGACCACGCGGGACATGCGACGGAGCGTTCCGTTGAGGGTTGAAGAATATTGGAATTCCTCAAGAACAAATGTGCGCTTGGCGACATTGCGCGCGTAGTCGCCGCAGCGCTCAAGCGTGCTGGCCATCGTCAGGACGGACAGCACAGTACGAAGATCGCCTGCCGTCGGGGACCGCAGCGCGATGACGCGCTCAACGTCCTGGCGAATATCTACCTCGAGATCGTCGATGATCTGGTCGTCCGATTTAATCTTGGCTGCCAGATCAAGATCGCCTTTCTCTAGCGCCGTCATGGCTTGGTGCAATGCGCTTTCAACAAGACCGCCCATGCGAAGCATATTCGCCTGAATGCGTTCAAGATCACTGTCGAAGGCCGTTAAGATGTGTCCTGAGTTCATGATGCTATCCTAGCCGATCCGTCCGGTGATGTATGCCTCGGTTCTGGAATCCGATGGGCGGGTGAAAATGTCGTCGGTGTTGCCAAATTCTACAAGGTTTCCAAGGTGGAAAAAGGCCGTGCGCTGACTGACCCGTGCCGCCTGCTGCATCGAGTGGGTGACGATCACGACCGAGAACCGAGACGACAGATCCTGTATCAACTCTTCGATCTGGGCGGTCGCGATCGGGTCAAGGGCCGAGCATGGCTCATCCATCAGCAAGACCTCTGGGCGGGTGGCGATGGCGCGCGCAATGCACAGGCGTTGTTGCTGGCCACCTGACAACCCAGTGCCGGGGGTGTTGAGACGATCCTTCACCTCGTCCCAGAGCGCTGCCCTTCGCAGGGCTTTCTCGACGATCTCGTCCAACTCAGCCCGATCACGTGCCAAGCCGTGAATCCGTGGGCCATAGGCGACATTGTCAAAGATCGACTTTGGAAAGGGATTTGGCTTTTGAAACACCATACCGACGCGGGCGCGCAGTTGAACGGGGTCGATGTTGGGGTCGTAGATGTCAGCGCCATCCAGTGTTATGTCACCAGTTACGCGACAGGTCGCAATTGTGTCATTCATCCGGTTGATGCAGCGCAAGAATGTCGACTTGCCACAACCGGATGGGCCGATAAAGGCGGTGACCATACGGTCGGGAATATCAACCGATACGTCATACAGCGCCTGCATGTCGCCATAAAACACATCGACATTTTGCGCCTTGATCTTGGTCGCCGTGGATGATGACGCCGCACCAGGGCTGTTGTCGATGGGTGTCGCCGCTGTCTGCATCACCATTTCCTTTCAAATTTGCTTCGCAAAAAGATCGCGATTGCGTTCATTGTAACGAGGAACCCGAGCAGCACGAGAATGGCCGCCGAGGTTCGGCTTGCGAATCCACGCTCGGGGCTGTCGGCCCAGATGAAGATTTGGGTCGGCAAGGCCGTCGCGCTCGACAGGGGTCCGTCGGGTGCCGAGGTGATGAACGCGTTCATACCAATCAAAAGCAGAGGGGCCGTTTCGCCGAGCGCTTGCGCCAAGCCGATGATTGTGCCGGTCAAGATCCCCGGCATCGCAAGAGGCAAAACATGCCCAAACACGGTTTGTTGCGGCGACGCGCCCAAGCCAAGCGCCGCTTCGCGTATCGACGGTGGCACCGATTTCAATGCCGCGCGTGTGGCAATGATGATCGTCGGCATCGTCATCAATGCAAGCGTCAGACCCCCCACCAAGGGGGCCGAACGTGGAAGTCCAAACCAACCAATAAAGACCGACAATGCCAACAGCCCGAAAACCACCGAGGGCACCGCCGCGAGGTTGTTGATGTTGACCTCAATCAGGTTGCTGAACCGGTTTTTGGGTGCGAATTCTTCAAGGTAGATGGCCGCGCCGATCCCAAGGGGGAATGAAATCAGAAAGCACACAAGCAGCGCCCAAGCCGAACCGACCAACGCGCCTTTCAAACCCGCTAATTCTGGAAAACGACTGTCGGCGTTGGTTATCAGGCCCCAGTTTAGCGGTTTCGTGATAAGCTCGGCCTCGACCAGTTGAGTGAAATACCCAATTTGCTGATCGTTCAATCGGCGGTTTTCTTCGGGCGTATTGCGGTCAATGTTGCCCTTGTGAAGTTGATCGTAGGGATCCGAAACCGGTACTGTCAATTCGATGGTTTGTCCGATCAAAGACGGGTCTGCAACAACCAAATCGCGAAGCGAGAACTGCGCCCCGTTCGAGAATATTTTTTCAATCACCTTCGTGGTCGCGCGATCAGAAAGGTCCACATCCGTAAGGTAGGTGCCAAGCGAAGCGGTGAGCGCATCATCAAACCCACCACGCGGCAGGCGGCTTTCGCGAATTTCGTCAGGATCGACGTAGACGTCCAAAGTAATATGAGTCTGAACGAACGCGCTATAGCCGGACGTGACCAGTGAAACGATCAATGTCGCCAGCATCAAAAACGCAAAGCAAATTGCCGACAGGCCGAGGCCGCGCAAAACGCGTTCCTTTCTTTTGCGTCGTACCAGCGAGGCCCGCACAAGGTCGATTGTCGAACTCGGGTTGTTCATGTTTTCCGACCCCTCAGTCATAGGCTTCGCGATACTTATGCACGACGCGGATCGCCAGAATATTGATGCCAAGCGTGACAAGGAACAGCATCATTCCCAGCGCAAATGCGGCCAGCGTCTTGGGATTGTCAAATGCGGTGTCGCCAATGAGAAGTGTTACGATTTGCACCGTAACCGT
>JBELFK010000112.1:0-4620 GCA_042092935.1 Paracoccaceae bacterium
GTATTCTTTCGACTGCGTACTACCGAGCAAATAGCCGGTCGCCGCAAGAACGATGAACAATTGATAGCCCCAAAATACGAACCAGGCCAAATTGCCGCCCCAGAGGCGGACAGCGCTTGTGCGTTGGACGATGTAAAGTGATGTTGCGATCAAAGCGTTGCCGCCAAACGCAAAAATAACCGCTGATGTGTGCAGCGGTCTCAGGCGTCCGAAGTTTGCGTATCCTTCCGCCCATTCAAAATTGAGCACCGGGAAAGCCAGCTGAAACGCGATAAACGTCCCGGCCAAAAACCCAACGACGCCCCAAAACGTTGTTGCGATCACGCCATAACGGATGACGTCATCCATATAGCCTGTACCTGCAACTGCAACGGGTTCACCGATCCGGCGCACATGTAGTAAAAAAAGCCCTCCAGCCACAAGCATCACGATGATGGCATGCACCTGATAGGACAAATCGCGGGCGAAATTGGCGGCAAACATCGCAAAAAGCGTGATTACCCCTAACGCCACTATTTTTATAGTATTTGTCATTCCGCGTCCCTTCGTAAGTCTCTGCACGTTTGAATTTGCGCACAGATTCCATCTGACCCTTGCGGTATGAAACTTTGCTGGGGGCTAAACCTTGATCTGCATCAAGATCACTCGGTGAAAGCGCTGCTACATTTTAAAAAACGGCGGTTCGCGGGATCGCGAAAAACCGCTGCCCTCAGACACTTAGGAACGCACCAATGGCTTATAAATCCTTACTCTGTGTGTTGAGCGACTGGAAACACTGCCAACCGGCGCTGGCGCAAAGTATCTCGCTTGCGAAATCCGAGGATGCACATCTTGAGGTGCTCTGCCTCGGGGTCGATTTGACGCAAGTTACCTCGTATTACGCGGGCGCAAACGCGGTGATCCTTCAGGAAACGATCAGCCGCGCGATGGAAGACGCCGAGACGTTGAAAAAACAGGCAGAGGCGCGGTTGCAAGGCGAATCCATCCTTTGGAGCACCTGCACATCGGTCGCGGCCCTTGCAGACATCGGCCGCCATATCGCGGCTCGGGCGCGCTTTGCTGATCTGGTGATCCTGCCCCACCCCTATGGCAAGAACGTCGGCCCCGAACATGAACCTGTCACCGAAGCCGCCTTGTTCGAAGGCAAGGCCCCGGTGCTGGTCGTGCCAAACAAGGGCCAGATGACCTTGGCACCCGAACGCGTTGTGATCGGCTGGAACGAAAGCTCCGAGGCGATGGCCGCCGTTCGATCAGCGCTACCGATCCTCAAAAGGGCCTTATGGGTCAATATCACCGTGATCGATCCCCCCGTGCACAGCCCGAACCGCTCGGATCCTGGGGGGATGCTGTCTCAGTTTCTGGCGCGCCATGGCGTGACCGCCGAGATTACAGTTCTGAGCAAAACCATGCCGCGGATCTCAGACATCCTGATCCGCCACGTGATCGATCGTCAGGCCGAAATGATCGTGATGGGGGCCTATGGTCATTCTCGCCTCCGCGAGGCCATTTTTGGTGGTGCGACCCGCGATATGCTGGAACAGGCAAAGGCACCGTTGTTCTTGGCGCATTGAAGCGATCTGCGGATTTCGTTTTCAGCCTTTGATCCGCTGTGGTTAACTGTCGGGGATGAAACTATATACAACTCCTCATAGCACCGCCTCTGAGCGCGTGAGGCTTGCCCTTTTGCTAAAGGGGCTGGAATTCACCGAGATTACGGCCTCGGACATGGATCGTGTTCGCTACCTGGGGGTTAACCCCAGCGGCCTCGTGCCTGCGCTTGCGCTCAACGGTCAGATCATCGCCCAATCAAACGCGATCCTTCATTTTCTTGAGGCAAGCTTTCCGCAAAAGCCACTGCTGCCTGACGACCCCTTCCTGCGGGCCAACGCACTCGCACTCGCGCAACATGTCACCAGCGAAATGCACGCGATTGACGTGACCCGCATTCGTAACTTTCTGAAAGAGCAGATGGGCCTAAACGATCGTGATCTCGGACGCTGGAGCCACCATTGGTTCGCCGAAGGCTTTCGGGTTCTTGAAGAAACCCTCGCCCGTCGCGCCAAAGCGACCACATATTGCTTCGGCGATGACCCGGGTTGGGCCGACTTGCATTTGGTCCCGCACGTCAGGAAAGCTGTCGAACGATTTCAGGTGGACATGACACCCTATCCAAACATCCGCGCGGTTTATGACCGTTGCAAAGTGTTGCCAGAGTTCATTGAAGCACGTGCCAAGCTGGCGGGTGGGCGATAATCAGACGGGCAAACCGCCGTCTGCATCGTCGCCCGCTTCATTCACCAGCGCGTCGAAATCCGGCACAATCACGTGGCGCTTGCCTTTCAGCTCGATCACGCCATCGCGCTTTAACGCACTGACCTGCCGACTGACGGTTTCAAGCGTGAGTCCGAGGTAATCTGACATTGCCTCACGCGTTAGAGGCAGATCAAACTCCAATGCGCCCTGCGCCCTGGTTAGGTGAAGCGCCGCGTTGCGTCTGGCGATAATCATCAACAGGCTGGCGATCTTTTCACGCGCAGTCTTGCGGCCGAGAACCAGCATCCATTCGCGCGCGGCATCCAGTTCATCCAGCGTCATTTCAAGCAGACGCTGCGCGACATGAGGCGTCTTGACCATCAGTTCTTCAAACGGTTTGCGACGGAAACAGCAGGTCAGCATGTCCGAAACCGCAACCACGTCGTAGGGCGCAATCGCGCGTCCCGGGCGACCGACGAAATCAGACGGAAGCATCAGGCCGACCATTTGCGTGCGCCCATCCTCCATCGTTTGGCTGAGCGTCGCGATGCCCGACACAACCGAGGCGACAAAGTCCATCTCGTCCCCTGACCAGATGATCGTCTGACCGGCCTCAAAGCTGCGGTAATACTTGATCTTCTCAAGTTCGGCCAATTCGTCGTTGTCACAACGGGCGCAAACCGCGTTGTGTCGGATCGGGCAATCGCCGCAATCGAGGGTCAGTTTAGGGGTAGACGTAGCCTGCATTAATTCCTTCGCACCCTTGATCTAGGTCAATGCCGATATGTGCGGTTGCACCCAGTAGTACCAATATGAACAACCAACAGCAACTGACATCCTTGGGCCTTTTCGACGCAAGAGTTCCAAGATACACGAGTTACCCCACGGCACCACACTTCTCAAACGACGTGGATGCCCAAAAATTCGGCAACTGGATCCAAGCGATTCCCGAAGGCGACAAGATCTCGCTTTACCTGCATGTGCCGTTTTGCCGTCGACTCTGTTGGTTTTGCGCCTGCCGGACCCAAGGCACACAAAGCGATGCCCCCGTTCAGGCCTATCTTGAAGTTCTAAAGCAAGAGCTGCGGATTTTGCAGCAACATTTGCCGAGCGGCGTCAGCCTGTCGCGACTGCACTGGGGCGGCGGCACGCCGACGCTGATGTCACCCGCCATGATGACCGACTTGGCGAAAGCGGTGTTCGACGTTGTGCCCATGTCCGCCGATGCCGAGTTTTCGGTCGAGATCGACCCCAACGAGATCGACGACGAACGGCTCGACGCTTTGGCGGCGGCAGGTATGAATCGCGCATCCGTAGGCATTCAGGACTTTGACCCCGGCATTCAGGAAACCATCGGGCGTATTCAAAGCTACGATCTGACACGCGACGCAATAGACAAAATCCGCGCGCGTGGGATCACCAGTTTGAACGCCGACATTCTTTATGGCCTGCCATCACAGTCCAACGCCAAGATCACCGAAAGCGTACAAAAGCTGCTGTCGCTGTCACCGGACCGCGTGGCCCTTTATGGCTACGCGCATGTGCCGTGGATGGCGCGACGTCAAAGCATGATCCCGTCGCATCAACTGCCAACGCCTCAGGAACGGCTCGAGTTGTTTGAAACCGCGCGAAAGCTGTTTGTATGGGATGGCTACGCCGAGATCGGCATCGACCACTTTGCCCTCAAAGGGGACGGGCTGGAAACGGCGCAAAAGGCCGGAACGCTGAAACGCAATTTTCAAGGCTATACCGATGACCAAGCCGATGTCCTGATCGGTGTCGGGGCGTCGTCGATCTCAAAATTCCCACAGGGGTTTGCACAGAACGACTCGTCAACTTCTAAACACACCAGCGCCATTCGCGAGGGACGGTTTTCGACCGCGCGGGGGCACAGCTTCACCGACGCCGACCGCTTGCGCGGACGCATCATCGAGGCCCTAATGTGTGATTTTCAGGTTTCGACTGCCGAGATCACGGCGGACTTTGACATCTCAAGGGCGCAGCTGAGGGGCTGGTTTGACGAGGCAAACACCGCCTTTAACAATTTGCTTGTGGTGAGTGACGACATTCTGCACATCCCCGAGCCCGCGCGGCCCCTGACCCGCATGATCGCGCGCCACTTTGACGCCTATGACATGGCCGGTGCGCAGCACAGCTCGGCCATTTGATCGCTCATTTTGCCGCCGAGACGCGGCAGAAGGGGTGAAAATTTCAGCGTCCATGGGATTGTGCAAAAGCTATCGCCACGTCAACCTCGCACCCGTCGCCGCAGCGCAGCATGCTGGAGCCATAACAGATCCAAGCAACGACTCCTCCTTTTATTGCTAAGGATCGACACTTAAGTCCAACAGAGACAGGCCGGGGCGA
>JBELFK010000113.1:0-4930 GCA_042092935.1 Paracoccaceae bacterium
GACAAAAGAAAAACGCCGCAGAACACTGCGGCGTTTTCAGAAAACTGCATCGGTGATACCGACGCGCCTTTAGAGGCCTTGAAGATAGGAAATCAAGTTGACGCGGTCGGCGTCTTTGGTCAGGCCGCCAAAGCCCATCGATGTGCCAGGTGCAAAGGCTTTCGGATTCTCAAGGAACGCATCCAACTGCTCAGGTGTCCAAACCTCGGCGACCGAATTCAATGCACCCGAGTAGCCAAAGCCGTCAGCCAAGCCGACTGCGCGTCCGACAATACCGTTCAGGTATGGACCAGCGCCGTTGCTACCATCGACCTTGTGGCAAGCCTTGCACTTGTTGAAAACTTTCTCGCCTTTGCTTGCGTCGGCAAGAGCAAAGCGTTCTTCAAAGCTCGGACCTTCTTCAACAACATCCACAGCACCGTCGTCGCCCGTGTCGATGACATAGCCCTGTACGGCGTCGTCGTGGCTTGAGCCTCCGACGTGGTAAACTTCTTCGGCAACCCACTTGCCCAACAGTAAAATAAGGAAGGCGCCACAGAAGCCGCCGACTACCTTAGTCATTGTCATGGTATCGAACATGTTATCGTGTCCACTTATTAGCGTTCGCGGCTATGTATCCGCTTCCCCTATGCTGGCGCAAGGTGTAGTTACCGCGACCAAACGCCCACATGCACTTTTTTCGCACCGAAAGGCATTGTTATGAACCGTCGTATCGCATTCCAGGGGGAACCCGGCGCCTATTCACACGAAGCCTGCCGTGATTCCCGCCCGGACTACGAGGCCCTGCCCTGCCGGACGTTTGAGGACGTGATCGATGCCGTAACCTCGGGCGAGGCTGAATTGGCCATGGTGCCGGTGGAAAACTCGACCTATGGGCGCGTGGCGGATATTCACCGCTTGTTGCCGGAGTCTGGCCTTCACATCGTGGATGAGGCCTTTACCCGCGTGAAAATCAGCCTGATGGCCATGCCAGGCGTGACGCTGGACGAGATTTCCGACGTGCGTGCGCATCTCGTGCTTTTGCCGCAAGCGCGCGCCTTTTTGGCACGTCACGGCATTCGACCCGAAACTGCGGTCGACAGCGCGGGGGCGGCAAAAGACCTTGCAGCCTCGGGCGAGCGTAAAGTCGGGGTGCTGGCAAGCGATCTGGCCGCAGACATCTACGGGCTTGATGTGCTTGCGCGAGGGATTGAAGATCACGGTCACAACACCACCCGCTTTTTGCTGATGTCACGCAAAGCCGACATGGCGCGGCGCGGCGACTTTGGCATGATAACCAGCTTCGTCTTTCGCGTTCGCAACATACCGGCTGCGCTTTACAAGGCTATGGGCGGCTTTGCGACCAACGGCGTGAACATGACCAAGCTGGAAAGCTACATGGTCGGCGGACAGTTCACGGCCACGCAGTTCTACGCCGATATTGAAGGCCACCCCGAGGATGAGAACGTCAAACTGGCGCTTGAGGAATTGGACTTCTTCACCGATCACATCAAGATTCTCGGCACCTATCCGGCCGCCAAAAAGCATCACTAGAGGCCTTCTGCGCGGTCGGTCAGGCTGATCGCAGACGTTCTTCGGTGCTGCGCGCAAATTCATAGAGCTTGGTGTTGACGCGCCCTGCGATACTGGATTTCGCAAGTTTCAGGGACTGCAACAACAAGCGTCCGGTCAGATTGCTGGCCTGCATTTCAAGTTTGATGTTCATGCGTGTGCTGCTGCGTGACAAGGCGATCAGATCGACGTGCATCACACCGTTCACGCCAGGTGTCGTGGTGTGAAACCGCATTCCATTGGGCGGATCGTAGTGGACCATCTCCAACTGAAATTCGCGCCGTTTACCGCGCAACAGGAACCGCAAGTCCCATTTCATGCCGGGGCCAGCTTCACGCAATGTATCAAGGCGTTTGACCTCGGCCCCGCGCCGCAAGGCAGACCGCTCAAACCCCGGGAAATCCGAGATATGCGGAAACACGTTCTCAATCGGAGCATTAATGTCTTCTTTGGTCTCGAAAATCATTTTGGGTCCTATACACCGGTCGGCGCTAATTTCGCCTTAATCGACACGATCCGCAAGCCAGAGTTGCAACAAGTAATGCGCAATTGATCCCTTTCTTGCGGGTTTTATTGTTGGATGCGCACCCGTAAAGGCAAGCGCGATTTCTTCTCGGCTGACCCATAGAGCATCTTCAATTTCGTCAGGATCGATCACGATCTCATCATTTTCGGCCTCGCCCCGACAGCCGATCATCAGGGAATTCGGGAAGGGCCAAGGCTGGCTGGCGATGTAGCCGACCTTGCCAACACGGATCGCGGATTCTTCGAAAACCTCGCGCCGAACGGCGGCCTCGATGGTTTCACCGGGTTCGACAAAACCGGCCAGTAGGGAATACATCCCCTCGGGCCAAAATGGGCTGCGGCCCATCAACACGCTGTTGCCAAGGGTGATAAGCATGATGACCACAGGGTCGGTGCGCGGAAAATGCTTGGCGCCGCAAGCGGGGCATTCGCGCTCCCATCCGCCCATCGTCAGTTGGCTTTTGACGCCGCATTTCGAACAGAACCGGTGCGAGCGGTGCCATTCCAGAATCGCCTTGGCCGTGGCCAACACCTCGGCGTCGCGCGCCGACAGGATGGTCATCGCCTGGCGCAACTCAACAAAAGCCGCCTGATCGGGCAAGTTCGGGTGATGCTGCCTGGATTGGTCAACGAACTGCCCGACGTCATCGCTTGGGTCTTCCGGCTGCCACTTGGAAATATCCACTGCGAAAACATGCTCACCGTCGTTGCGTCCAAGGTAAATCGGTTTGTCGTCAGCGATCTGCAATACCGGATGCGACGGCGCGACATACTCGGCCCCGCCTGCGTTCAGCAGCGGTTTTCCGCGCCAGAACACAAGGGTTTTGCCTTGCCTGGCGGCCCAGAGATCGTCGCTTTGCGACCGCAACTCGGCCGCGCGATCCAAGCCAGACGCGCCAAAGGTCAAAGGGTTCGAATTGTTCATCAGCCACTCCTAGGCTAGACAATTGCCACGGGACCGCTTGGGCGTAAACCAAATTGCTGTCTGCGCCGACTGAAATTGACCTTCAAGGAGACCACCCCCATGTATGACGCCGTCATTTTCGACATGGACGGGCTGTTGCTGGATACCGAGGCTCTGATCCTCAAGGCCACTCGCATCGCGTTTGCCAGTGTCGGTGTGCAGGTGCCCGAGGCCTTCCTGCATTGGACGATTGGCGTCGATTCTCTGAAATGCCGCGCGCGGGCACGAGAGTTGTTTGGCGACACGCTCGAAATGGATAAGGTTGAGCGCATCCACCATCAGACGTGGCTGGAACTGACCGAGACCTACATACCGCTCAAACCCGGTGTCGAGGACATCATGGCGTTTCTGATTGCCAACAGCATTCCCCGCGCCATTGCGACATCCTCAAACCGTGAAAGTGCTGATCGCAAGGCGGGCGTGGTCGATCTGGGACGGTGGGTTGACACCATCGTCACGATCGATTGCGTTGAAAACCCCAAGCCCGCACCCGATCCATATCTCAAAGCGGCCGAGTTGCTTGGGTGCGATCCCAAGCGTTGCTTGGCCTTTGAGGACAGCAATACCGGTGCGCGGTCGGCCTATGATGCGGGTATGACCGTTGTGCAAGTGCCCGACATCGTGCAACCCGCAGGCGTGCCGGTCCATTTCATCGCGCCAACACTTGTGGACGGCGCTAAAATGGCGGGCATCATGCCGCGCTAGACCCCTTGCCATCGCCGCCAACATTTCCTAAATAACCCCTCGAGAGGTTGGCGCGGGCAGACGCCTCGCCAACCCGGTCAGATCCGGAAGGAAGCAGCCGCAACGAGTCCCGTTTGGGTCGATGTCCAGCCTCTCACCCTTATCCCTTATCACTTAGTCGTAGACCCGCTGGTCATCGATGACCTTGCCGTCGTTGGGCAGGCTGCCAAGTGGCACAATCTCGACCTTGCCTTTCAATTTGAGAACATCCGCGATGCTTCCCGCCAAGGCGTCCACCTCGGCGCTCTCCGCTTCGATCTGAACCGTCATCGTGTCCATTTCACCGTCGCGTCTGGCAATGACACGGGCTTTTGAAACCTCGTCATGCCGCGCGACCAGATCGGCCACCTGTTCGGGGCGCACAAACATGCCTTTGATCTTGGTCGTCTGATCGGCGCGCCCCATCCAGCCTTTGATGCGCAGATTGGTGCGCCCGCAGGGACTTTCGCCCGCCATCATGGCGCTGAGATCCCCCGTGGCAAACCGGATCAGCGGATAATCGGGGTTCAGCGTGGTCACCACGACCTCGCCTACTTCGCCATGCGCAACAGGATCGCCGGTGCCGGGGCGCACGATTTCGACTACAACGCCTTCGTCGATGACCAGGCCCTCCATCGCCTCGGTCTCATAGGCGATGCTGCCGAGGTCCGCCGTTGCATAGCTTTGCTGGCAGGTGATCCCGCGATCCACGTATTCCTGACGAAGCGACGGAAACAGCGCGCCGCCCCCGACGGCGGCCTTGGTGATTTTCAACGGCAGGCCCATGGCCTCGGCCTTATCGAGGATGACTTTGAGGTAGTCCGGCGTGCCCGCATAGGCGGTGATGCCAATGTCATGCGCGGCGCGTGCCTGTAGTTCTGTCTGGCCGGTTCCCGCAGGTAACACGGCAGCGCCAATCGCCCGCGCGCCGCTTTCAAAGATCATGCCCGCCGGGGTCAGGTGATAGCCAAAGCAGTTTTGAACGATGTCATCCGAGCGAAACCCACAGGCGTATAGAAACCGGCCCATGCGCCACCAGTCATGTTCAATCCCGCCGGGTTCATAAATCGGCCCCGGAGATTGAAAGATATGGGCAAATCCCGATGTCGGTCGCATGGTCAACCCACCAAAGGGTGCGCTTGCGGCCTGAGCATTCCAGATCGGAAG
>JBELFK010000114.1:0-6101 GCA_042092935.1 Paracoccaceae bacterium
GCCGCGCAAGGTGTCAGTGCGATCGTTGACGAAAACATGGCTGGTGCCGGTCGTAAGCACGCCGTGGAATCCGGCAAAGACTTAAGCCAAAGGTTGATGATTGCTTTTGGCGGTAACGGTCCGCTTCACGCGACGCGGGTTGCGCGGCGTGCGCAGGTTGACCGGATACTGATCCCTCAGAACCCCGGTGTTGGGTCCGCCGTGGGTTTTCTGTTCGCGCCCGTTTCTTTTGAAATCGTGCGGTCTCGTTATGCGACATTAGAGGAATTGGACGTCCGCGGTCTCAATGCTTTCTTTGACGATCTGGCCGCCGAGGCAACTGGTGTCGTCCGTGCGGGCGCGCCAGAACGAGAACTTAGCCAAAGACGCGTCGGCTTTATGCGCTATCACGGCCAAGGGCATGAGATCGAAATTCCCCTGCCCAATAGGCATCTGACGTCTGCCGACTTGCCGGAACTTCGCACGGTTTTTGAGACAGAATACAGCCGCCAATTCAGTCGTGCGGTGCCCGGCATGACGGTCGAGGTGCTGAACTGGGGGATCGAAGTTGCCTCGCAGGGCAAAGACCTGAAGCGTTTCGGCGCAACAGCCACCAACCAAACCGCCAAAACACAAGGCAAACGCAGAATTTATTGCGAGATTGCAGGCGAATGGCGTGACGCAGATGTCTATCACCGGTCCACACTCAAGCATGGGGATGCCTTGACCGGACCGGCGCTCATTGTCGAACCACAAACCACGACCTTTGTCAGTTCGGATTTTTCTGCGCGTATAGACGGCGGCGGCAACATCTTGCTTCAACGCGAAACGGGGGTAACGAATGCGTAAGGCAAACACCCAATTGCAGGTCATGTGGAACCGGCTTCTCGCCGTGGTCGAAGAGCAGGGTCAGGCGCTTATCCGCGCCGCGTTCAGCCCGATTGTGCGAGAATGCGGAGACATCTCGGCTGGCATTTTTGACGTCAGAGGCAGGATGTTGGCGCAGGCGGTAACGGGTACACCTGGACATATCAACACAATGGCCGAGGCCGTGAAGACGCTTCGCAGCCGTTTCGAGCTTCAAGATATGAAGCCCGGCGACATTTATGTGACGAACGATCCTTGGATTGCCTCGGGGCATCTCAATGATTTCCTATTGATGATGCCCGTATTTTTCAAAGGCGCTGTTGTCGGCTTCACCTCCTGCACCTCTCACCTCGTTGATCTTGGGGGGCTCGGCATGGGCCCCGAAGGCACGGACATCTACGACGAAGGCCTTTTGATTCCGCCCTGCAAGTTGATGGATGCGGGCGTTCTAAACGCGCTTCTGATGGAGATCGTTAAAGCAAACTCTCGCGAACCGGTCGCCAACGAAGGCGATATTTACGCCCTGATCGCCTGCTGCGAAACAGGGGCAAAGCGGCTTGCCGGGATGATGGCCGAATTTGGCATCGATCATCTGGACACGCTTGCGGATTACATCATCGACACGTCCTATCGCGGGACAGTTGACGCCATATCGGACCTGCCGAACGGTACATGGAAAAGCATGCTCAAGGTCGACGGTTACGAAAAAGAGATTGCGCTGCATGCCGAATTGACGATTTCTGACGACCGAGTGTTTCTGAACTTCGATGGAACGTCCGGCCTGTCGAACAAGGGCATAAACGTCCCCCTAAACTATGCCACAGCGTACTCGGTTTTTGCACTGCGATGCATTATCGGCCCCGATATTCCGAACAACGCAGGCTCGCTTGCGCCTTTTCAGGTTTCAGCGCCCGCGGATTGCATTCTCAACGCCCAAGCCCCGGCGCCGGTCGCGATGCGTCATACACTTGGGCAAATGACGCCTGATCTTGTTTACGGGTGTCTTTCCCAAGCGGTGCCGGAACGCGTACCGGCGGAAGGGGCCTCGTGCATGTATGATTTACCGCTTCGGCACGTCCCAGAGGCCGCGCTGAACGGGTCTGAGCAATTTGCACTTGAGCTGGTGTTCAACGGGGGCACAGGCGCGCGCGCCGGCCTTGATGGGCTATCTGCAACAGCCTTTCCGTCGGGCGTTTGGGGGTCACAAATTGAATCCTCCGAAGCCGTTGCGCCGGTATTGTTCCTTCGGCGAGAGTTGAGACAAGACAGCGGTGGCCCGGGGCGTACACGTGGCGGGCTGGGGCAACACATCGAACTGAGGTCCTCAAACGGCGAAGCATTCATAGTATTCTTATCAGTCGAACGCGTCCTGAACCCAGCAAAAGGCCGTCACGGCGGCCTTGCCGGTGCCGCCGGTCGCATTCGAATTGGCCACGCGGGCGAAGACCTTCCCAGCAAGGGTGAAGTGCGCGTACCTGCGGGCGAAACCTTGGTTTTTGAAACCCCGGGCGGCGGCGGTTTCGGACCGCCCGCGCAGCGTGCCACAGACAAGGTTTTGCGAGACCTGGAAGAAGAGCTCATAAGCAATGAGGCCGCTCGAGACATCTATGGGGTCAAGCGATGACGAAGCCAGTTCCACATATCAGCGCGATGTCGCCCTACGCATTGGCTGAGTTGAACGCGCCTGCCGGCAAGCGTTTGATCTCACTTTCCCAAAACGAAAGCCTCCATCCGCCTAGCCCGATGGCAATTCGCGCAGCGGCAGATGCTGTTCGCAACGCGCACCTTTACCCAGATCCCGAATGGACAGACTTACGCGCGGTATTGGCTCAACGGCACGACATCCCCGCCGAGGGCATATTGTGTGGCAATGGCTCGATGGAGTTGATCGCCAGCTTAACCCACGCCTTCGCTGACGCAAATAACGCCGTCTTGGCACCTGCTGATGCCTATCCGTTTTTCAGGACCGCCGCCCAATTGGCCCAAGCGCGATTTGACATCGCCCCCGAGGATAACTGCACCGTTTCGGTCGATGCTCTGCTAGCGGCCGTTCAGCCGGATACCAGACTTGTTTTCGTGGCCAATCCCGGCAACCCGACCAGCACACGCCTGCCCCGCAGCGAGTTGCTGCGCCTGCGCAACGGGTTGCGCGACGACATCTTGCTGGTCATCGACGAAGCCTATGGCGAATTTTCCGATCACTTGAACGAGCCAATGTTTGATTTGATCAAACGGGGAAATACCGTTGTTTTGCGCACATTTTCTAAAGCCTATGGACTTGCTGGCATGCGGGTGGGGTGGGGTCTGTTTCCGGAACACGTCGCACACGAAATCCGTAAAGTGATGAACCCTAACAACATATCCGTTGCAGGCCAGGCGGCTGCGCGAGCCGCGATTTTAGATCAAGGCTACATGGCCGAAACGGTCCGCATGACGTCAGCATTGCGGCTCCAAGTGACGCGCCAACTGCGCGATCATGGTTTTGATGTCGCAGAAAGTTTCACGAACTTCATCCTGATCCGGTTTGCCAATCCCGAAATGGCACAAAGTGCTGACGCTGCATTGCGCGCCGAGGGGGTGTTTCTGAGACCGCAAGGCGGCGCTGGATTGCCGCACTGCCTGAGAATGACAATCGGTTCGCCCGAAGATTTGGAATTTTCGGTGTCGATTCTGAAACGTTGGAAACAGGAAGAAATGGCATGACACAGTCAAGAGGACGCGCCCGTTTCGGTGTTTTGGTCCCGTTCACCAACACAAACCTTGAACCTGATATGGTCCTGTTGCGACCAGTCGGAGTGTCCTTGCACTTCGCGCGATTGGGGGGATACGACCGCGATGAAATTCCAGATGCCGAACAGATGCATGGTCTTGGGGCCGCTGACATTGCTGAGCCTCTGCGGTTGCTGCAAGGCGTTCGCCCGGACGTTATTTTCTACGGCTGTACCTCGGCGACACTGACGCACGGGCCGTCGTTTGATCGCGCACTGGCCGTGCAGATCAAAGCCGAGAGCGGCGCGGAAACCGTCACGGCTGCAGGCGCCTTGGTCTACGCTTTGACGGCCCTAAACGCCAAGCGCATCGGGTTTGCCTCACCCTATGTCACAGCGATCAACGACAAGGCCATCGCGTTTCTAAGTGATGTGGGGTTTGAAACTGTGCAACGTTCGCAAGTCTCCGCTGCACTCGACAACTACGGTCAGGGTGCGCTGGACCCTCAGGCGGTGTTTGATCTCGGGGTGGCCGCAGATCATCCAGACGCAGAAGCGATTGTGCTATCCTGCACCGATATGCGCAGCGTCGAGGTGATCGCGCCTCTCGAAGCCAAACTGGGCAAACCTGTTGTCACGTCCAATCAGGCTATGGTGTTTCAAGCCCTGCAACTGACCGGACTTACAGACCGGTTGTCGGGATTTGGCCAGCTATTAGAAGGATCAACGTTGTGAGTGATGACCGCTTCGCCGCTTTCGTTTTGTCTGACGTTGAAATCCCGCAAAGCGCGTTGGAAATGGCAGCGATACTTCTGATCGACACAATCGGCGTGGCCGCCGGTGCGGCCGATCTAGAGGCGGGCAGGATCGCACGGGAGCACGCGTTCACCTTTCACAATACCGGAGCCTCGAAGAACGCTGCCCACATGATGTTCGATGGCCGCAAGGCGTCGGTTCCCGGTGCGGCTTTTGCTGCGGCCACGCAAATCGACAACTTGGACGGCCATGATGGTTTGAATCCAACCAAAGGGCATATCGGGTGCGCGGTCGTGCCCGCGCTTTTGGCTTTCGCCGAGGCACGTCCGGACTTATCGGCGAGGGAGGCATTGAATACACTGGTCATCGCCTACGAGGTCGCGGCCCGCGCGGCGTTCTCGTTGCACGCAACCGTCACCGACTATCACACCTCGGGCGCATGGAATGCGCTTGGGGTGGCTGCGCTTGGGTGTCGCCTAAGAGGGGCCAACGCCACGCAATTGCGCCATGCGCTTGGGATCGCCGAATATCATGGCCCTCGTAGTCAGATGATGCGCGAAATCGCCAACCCCTCGATGTTGCATGATGGGTCTGGCATGGGGGCCTTGGTCGGATCGATGGCGGCGCTGATGGCAATGACGGGATTTACCGGCGCTCCGGCGATCACTGTTGAAAACAGGGACGTCGCCAGTTTTTGGGCCGATTTGGGCGAGGTGTGGACGATCGAAGAAAACTACATCAAGCCTTATCCTGTCTGCCGTTGGGCCCATGCCGCGATAGACGCCTTGTCGGGGTTAATGCGGGCACATGGGTTTGTCAGCAGTGACGTCGCAAAGGTCGACGTGAATACATTTGCCGAAGCCGCAGCGCTTTTTCCCGACATGCCGTCGACCACGTCACAGGCACAATACTCCCTGCCTTTCGCCTTGGCGGTGATGCTAACCCACGGAAAAATCGGCCCCGAGCACGTCTCTGGTCAAGGGCTAAAAGATCAAAGCGTTGCGAAGTTGCTGCCGATCATTTCACTACACGAAGACGTGCGCCACTCAGATCGCTTCCCTGTGGGACGCTGGTCTGACGTGATTGTGACCCTGACTGACGGGCGCCAGTTTGCCTCGGGCGACATTCACGCACGCGGAGGGCCGGAAGATCCGATGGATATGAACGAAATCGCCGCCAAGTTTCACACGATGACCGCGACGCTAAGCGCTGAGCGTTCACACGCGTTGTGGACGATGCGGGATCGATTGCTCGCGCCAGATGCCAAATTTCAGGAATTGACCAAATTGACCTTGGCCGCGGCGGAGGGGCGTCGATGACCAAGTCGCCTCGTATCGTCCTTCACAACGACAAGACCGACGATCTGGAAAGGCTATTGCTTGCCGCATTTCCTGACGCTGATTATCGTGCCTGTCAGAGCTACGATGCCTTGCCAGCTTTGATCGAAAGCTATCGCCCGGATATCGTCTATTCCGTGCGTTTCGCAGGTACACCGGGGTTTCCGGCTGAGGCCCTGTTCGGGCCCAACGGCCCCAATTGGGTGGCCAATGCGGGGGCCGGTGTCGATCACTTCGGCCATTGGGATGCCGAGCGCACCATCGTGACAAATGCCGCCGGCGTCGCGGCAGACATGATGGCCGAGTTCGTTTTTGGCGGCTTCCTACACTTCACACTGGATGTCGCGGGTCTACAAACGGACAAACAGTCGAAAACATGGAGCGACCGCCGCGTAGTGCCGCTTTCTGGCAAGACGCTTCTAATCATTGGGCTGGGCCATACGGGCCGCGCGAT
>JBELFK010000114.1:6201-9681 GCA_042092935.1 Paracoccaceae bacterium
CGCCCTTTATCGCGCGCTTGTCACTGGCCGCATTTCAGGTGCGGCGCTCGATGTTTTCGAAACCGAGCCCTTGCCCCAAAGCAGCCCACTGTGGGATTTGGACAATGTGATTATCTCGCCGCATTGTTCATCCGTCTACGACGGGTGGGAAAAAGCGTCATTCGATCTGTTTTTGCGCAACCTGCGTCATTGGACGATGGGCGAGCCATTGTTCAACGTCGTGCACCCAGACCGAGGCTATTGATTCAGCGGCGAAAACGGCTGGCCTTCGTTGTGAAGAAACGCGAAACCCTCAGAGCTTCTTTTGCATTTCAGGTGTCGGGGTGTGATTGAAAACATAGGCGTTGATACAGGCGTCACGGCCACCGAG
Source organism: Paracoccaceae bacterium (assembly GCA_042092935.1). Classification (GTDB taxonomy): domain Bacteria; phylum Pseudomonadota; class Alphaproteobacteria; order Rhodobacterales; family Rhodobacteraceae; genus JASMHC01. The sequence continues at coordinate 6,572 of JBELFK010000114.1, forward strand.
CGCCGCGATACGGCGTTTCTGATCTTCGAAACACTGCGCATTCACGGCCTCGGGGTCGCAAATCTCGCGCAGTCGTTTTTCACCCTCTTTCAGTGCTTCTACGACCAGCGTGTCACCTAGCTGATCCGCCAAATCGGTTAGCTCGTCAGGATCATCCTCCAGATTGAACAATTGCGGCGCATGACCAACGTAATAGACGTATTTCCAATCCCCCCAGCGCACCATGAAGGTGCCGGTCGTCGAGCCTCCGTCGTGGTATTCGCTGAAGATTGTTCGATCAGGATCATTGGGCTGATTGGCAATGTCGCGCAGCGAAACCCCAGGCAACGCCCGACTGTGGTCATCATGGTCTACGCCAGTGACATCGACGGCAGTTGCAGCAAGATCAAGAAGCGTCGTGCCCGTCGTTACGCGGCGTCCAATTGGCACACCTGGACCAGCCGCGATCATCGGAACACCGACGGACGCGTCATACATGACCTGTTTCGTCCAAAAGCCCTGATCCCCCAGCATATCGCCATGATCTGACACGTAGATGACCATAGTGTCTTCGGCTTGCCCGCTTTCCTCAAGCGCTGTCAAAACCTGACCGACACAGTCATCCATGAAGGTCGTCAAAGCGTAGTATGCGGCCTTTGCCTCTCGCGTTTTTTGCGCATCAAAGTAACGGTCATAGTCAAAGAACTTCGCGATACTTCTAAGCTCGGCGTGTTTGGGGCGGCCAGTTTCATGATACCCTACCGGCAGCTCGATCGTGTCAGGATCGTACATATCGTAGAATTCCTGCGGCGCGGTCAGCGGATAGTGTGGGCTGACGAAAGACACGAATGTCGCCCATGGGTGTTGCTTGCGTTGCGGATCTTTCAGCCACTGCGTTGCAGCGTCTCTGATGGAAAGATCATAGTCCGTATAGCTGCTCGGCCCGACCCCAACGTCGTTTGCCAGCTCTGAGGCCGCACCATAGTCTGGTGGATATTCGCGTAACAGGCCAATGGCCCACCCGACGCCACCAACGACATGCATCGGCAAGATTTCCTCGGTAAAACCGTTGTCATCTTCCGCGGACCGGAAATGCAATTTTCCAATTGAGGTCGTGACAACTCCTTGGTCGCGCAGATGCCTCATCCAGCTTCGCGGCGTACCATCATAGGGCGTCGCACTGTCCCAGTTTCGAGTCTTGTGAACATGATCGCCCGTGGCAACGCTGGCGCGCGTCGGCACGCACATCGGAGAGGGCGTGTAGGCGTTTTCAAAAACCGTGCCACGGGCAGCAAGGGCATCGAGATGGGGTGTCTTCACAATCGGATGGCCTTCAACCCCCGTTGCATCCTTGCGGTGCTCATCTGACATAATAATCAAAATGTTTTTTGCTGTGGGTGTCATGATGTGGCCCGCCGAGTTTCGCCTGCCCAAGCATATCCCAATTTGTCGCTCGGCCCTACATTTCTAATCCTATCAACGCCATTCATCGCCAAAAGACCTTGCCAAAACGGCGGGTTTCAATGCATCTTCGCGCGTGGGTCGGCGATGGCGTCGCCAGCAGCTTTATGCGAACCCATTCTTACCTTCCTGAACGCCGGGACTTTTCTTTGCTGTTTGCGCAGATGGGGGAGTTTGGCCCCTTTCCGCATTTCAGCGTGCGACCAAGGAGCCATTGCTATGGATCGTCCAGAATTCTACCGCTTCCATCAAGGGGACAAAACGCTCCCGTTTTCGTCTCAAGAATACGATAACCGCCTTGCACGTCTTCGGGCTGATATGCAGGCGGCGGGTGTCGATTCCTGCGTCTTCACCTCAATGCACAACATTGCTTACTATTCCGGGTTTCTCTACTGCGCGTTCGGGCGTCCCTATGCGCTTGTGGTCACTCAGACGGAATCTGTGACGATCAGCGCCGGTATCGACGCGGCGCAGCCGTGGCGTCGTAGTCACGCAGACAATATCACCTACACCGATTGGCAACGGAACAATTATTGGCGGGCTGTCTGCTCCGTCACCGGAACCGGCAAGACAATCGGGTATGAGGCCGACCATCTGACACTGACGCAATCGGCACTGCTCGAGTCTTTTCTTTCGCCTAAATCTATTGTCGACGTTGCCCCGTCGACGATGCGCCAACGGATGCATAAATCGAGCGCCGAAATCGCGTTGATCCGAAAGTGCGCGCAGGTTGCCGACGTGGGCGGATACGCTGTCAAGGACGCGATCAAAGCGGGAACGCGCGAGATTGACGTGGCGATGGCGGGACGTGACGCCATGGAGTTGGAAATCGCCAAGCGGTTCCCAGATGCGGAATACCGCGACACTTGGGTCTGGTTCCAATCCGGTATCAACACCGACGGGGCGCATAACCCCGTCACCAGTCGCGTATTGGAAACCGGCGATATTCTTAGCCTCAACACATTTCCGATGATTAGCGGCTATTACACAGCGCTTGAGCGGACGTTGTTTGTGGAAACTGTAGACCCCGCCAGCCTAAAGATATGGGAGGCCAACGTCGCCGCGCATGAATACGGGATGAGCCTGTTAAAACCGGGGGTCAGCTGCGCCGAGGTCACCGAGCAGATCAACGTCTTCTTTGCAGAACGCGATTTGTTGCAATATCGCACCTTTGGCTATGGGCATTCCTTCGGCGTCTTGTCCCACTACTACGGACGCGAGGCTGGACTCGAGCTTCGCGAAGATATCGATACGGTTCTTGAGCCTGGAATGGTGATTTCGATGGAACCAATGTTGACCGTTCCCGAAGGCTCGCCAGGCGCAGGCGGATACCGCGAACACGATATTCTTGTTATCACGGAAGACGGAAACGAGGATATCACCGGCTATCCCTACGGGCCCGACTTCAACGTCGTCGCATAAGGCACCACTGGGCAGGGGATTGTATTATTCCCTGCTCAAAAATTGACGCTCTTGGGGTCAGTGTTCTTATCCCGCCGATCCCATGTTTCTGTCGCGCAAAACCATGACCGATTGATCCGCGTGCCGCACAATGCGCGCTGCGTTGGATCCCAATAGATAGTCTTTCAGATCTGGTTGATGCGCGCCCAATACGATCAGATCGATCTGTTCGCTTTTTGCAAGATGGATGACGGAGTCATAAATGCGAC
>JBELFK010000115.1:0-9652 GCA_042092935.1 Paracoccaceae bacterium
CAGTGACCGCTTTCTCGGGACGACCTCAGCCAAGATTGGTTGATCTTGCCGTTGGTTCATCAGCCAACGTCCAATCAAAAAGGTGGCAGAACTGCCCACAGTCCAAACGAACCATCAAAGCGTCTACAAATCTAGGGGGATTTCACGCAAAGCAATTTCCCCCCCCCTTTCAATTACACGACTTTTGCCCGAGGCCGTGCCATTGCGCGCCTTTGCAACGAAAAAAGGGGCCACCCGAAGCTGGCCCCCTAAATCTCTCAAAGCACCGAAAACCCTTAGGAATTGTCCGAGCGCGTGCGCGGCACCAGCGCTTTGACAAGGTCTTTCACGTCAAGCTGGCCGATCGGTTTGCCGTCTTTCACAACGCGGTAGATATGGTTCGTGTCGCCATCCGAAAGCGCAATGATGTTCTCAAGGTTGCTGTCGGCCTCAACCTCGCCATCGGGTTTTGCATCCGTCAAAGGTGTCATCACCGAGCGCACCCGAAGAACCCGTGCGCGGTTAATGTCACTGACGAAATCCTCGATATAGGGATCGTTGGGGTTCATCAGAATATGCTGCGGCTCACCCTGTTGAACGACTGCACCGTCCTTTAGAATCACAAGGTGGTCAGCAAGTTTCAGCGCTTCGTCGAGGTCATGCGTGATGAAGACAATGGTTTTGTGCAGTTCTTCCTGAAGCTCAAGCAACAGATCCTGCATGTCGGTGCGGATCAGTGGGTCAAGCGCCGAGAACGCCTCGTCCATCAGCATGATGTCCGAGTTTGACGTCAGCGCCCGAGCAATCCCAACCCGTTGCTGCATCCCGCCCGACAGTTGCGCCGGATAGTGATGCTCATACCCTTGCAGCCCCACGCGGTTCAGCCATTTGCGGGCCTCGTCTTCGCGCTCTTTAAGGGCGACGCCTTGAACCTCAAGCGCCATCGCGGCGTTCTGAAGTACCGAGCGATGCGGCAGCAGTGCGAATTTCTGGAACACCATCGACATCTTTTTCTGGCGAAGCAGACGCAGGTCGTTTTGCGACAGCTTCATCACATCGACGCCATCGATCAGGATTTCGCCCGCTGTCGGTTCGATCAGCCTGTTGAGGTGCCGGATCAGCGTCGACTTGCCCGAGCCTGACAGCCCCATGACAACCGTGGTCTCCCCCGCTTGCATATCGACATTGATGTCTTGCAGCCCCAGCACATGGCCGTGATTGGCCAGCAATTCGTCCTTGCCGACACCCTTGCGGACATGGGCCAGGGCCTCTTGGTCGTTGCGCCCGAAGATCTTGAACAGCCCACGCAGGCGGACTTTGGGTTCTTTTGTCATATGTCTGCCCGCCCTTAGTGTTTCATATGGGTCATATCGACCCGCTGAAGTGCCGCTTTGGACACCCGATCAAGGATAACCGCCAGAAGCACAATCCCGATGCCCGCCACGATGCCGACGCCGAGCTCCAGATTGCGGATGCCGCGCAGAACGTTGACGCCCAAACCCGGTGCTGAAACCAACGAGGCAATCACAACCATCGCAAGGCTCATCATGATGGTTTGGTTGACCCCCGCCATAATGTTGGGCAGCGCCAGCGGCAGCTCAACGCCCACCAGTTTCTGACGCGAATTCATGCCAAAGGCGTTGGCGGCCTCGATCACGTCTTTGTCGACCAAGCGGATGCCAAGGTCCGTCAGTCGGATCACCGGCACGATGGCGTAAAGGATAATCGCGATGCCGTAGAGCTTACTTTCGGTCACGGAAAACAGGAAGATCAGCGGGATCAGATAGACAAAGGTCGGCAATGTCTGAAGCAGGTCGAGAACCGGCACAACGGATTTTTGCAGCCTGTCGGATTTCGACATGGCAATGCCGATGGGCACCCCGAGAAGCACGGAGATACCGGTGCAAACAAAGATGATCGACAGGGTTTGCATGGCCACATCGTAGTGATCGACAAGCCCGAGGAAAAAGATCGACACCGCCACAAAGATCGTAACGGGGCGCGATTTCGACGCATACCACGAAATCGCCAGCAGGATTGGCACCATGATGAACCACGGAATAACCGAGAACGTCCAAAGCGCACCGTCAAGCATCCAGCTCAGCGGTTGCGTGATCGGGTCCAGCACAGATTTCAGCGCCGGTTTGGCGGCCAGAAACCCGTCCTCGATGCCTTTTGTGACATCGCGCGACTGGATGATATTTGAACAACTTTCGTTCAGGTTGTCCAAAGACGGGAACGGAAAGAATGGTCCGCTGACTTCCTCGCCGCTGCTTTGCGCCAAGAGATCGGCCATGGACATCGGCGCCGAGGATTCTCCGCTGCCGCACCATTCCGTTAAGCCAAGTGTTTTGAATAGACCGTCGTAAAAGGCCATCGTTTCCTCTCCCCATAAAAAACCGCCCCGGCCAATTGGCCGAGGCGATCAATGTTTTTTCGCTTAGTTAAGCAGTGCTGCCAATTTGCCTTTGGCATCGTCGTTCAACCACGATCCCCAAACATCGGCATTGTTGGTCAGGAAATACACCGCGGCTTCGTCATAAGACGCGTTGTTGTCCAGACGCCATGCCAGCACTTCACCCATCTGAGCGTTGGTGAACGAGACGTTTTTCAGCAATTCCGCAACTTCTGGCTCACGCTCCATGAAGGCAGCGGAAACAGCTGTCACAACCTTCGCAGCCGGATAGGCCGAGAATGTTGGGTTTTCACAGTCAACGTCACCGTTGCAGGTGTGGGCTTCTGCGTTGTAATCGCCAACCTGAACCTGAACCATTGGGTATTTGCCCAAAACGGCTGTCGGGGCCCAGTAGTAACCGAACCAAGGTGCTTTTTCGGCATATGCCGCAGCAATCGAGGTTTGCAGCGTTTCACCAGAACCGTGCTGGAAACGCTCAAGACCACCGGCTTCGGCGTTCAGCGCAATCAGGTTGTTGTTGTTGATGATGTCGCAGGCCCAACCTGACGGGCAATCGTGGAACTTGCCGCCAACAGCCGCAGGGTTCGCCATGATGCCTTCCCATGTGGTCAACTCGGGATTGCTCTCGGCGAGATAGGCGGGGATCCACCATGCTTCAACGCCACCGTCCGACAGGACGTTTGCAAGCTCAACCAGTTTGCCGTCTGCCAACAGGCCTTCGTAAGCGGGGGTCGAGTTTGCCCAAACCTCGGTCAGGATGTCAGGCTCGCCTGTTTCAGCCAGCGACGTCAGCGCCGGAACCGTCGAGGACGGAACGACCTGAACATCACAGCCGTAACCTTGCTCCATCAAAAAGGACGCCACAGCGGTCACAACCGCCGACGAGGCCCAATCCATTTCAGTGATCGACACTTTGCCGCAATCCGAGGCCGCAGCAGCCGTGTTCGCACCGGCCATGCCCAAAGCAAGCGCGGCCGCAAAAAGTATTTTCTTCATGTATATTCTCCCAGTGTGTCCTCAATTATTAGTTTGAGGGTTCGCCCGTGATAACAGCAAAACGACGTGACGCAACTTAGTTGCGCCATAAACGGGCAAAAAGTAGCAATTGGAATGTCAGCGCATGTCGTTTTTGGACCTCAAGGCCCAGTCAGCAGCAGGTTTCGCGTGGAAATCACTCAATGCGGCATGTAAAGGATGCGACACTGAATGTGGAACTCCGAGGCCCAAAAACATGGCGCGCATACATCTCATCACGTTTGGCGGGGGTGGACGGCGATACCGGGCTGCGGCGCGGCGCGTGGTGCGTCAAAGCCGGGGCTTCCCCGAGATCGTCACCGCCACGGCCTTCGGCCCCGAGGATCTGGACGCCGGCTATCACGCGCTGTTCCCCGATTTTGCCACCCGCTACCCACGCGGCTTTGGCCTCTGGTCATGGAAGCCCTATCTGATCAAACAGCAACTTGAGAAAATCCCCGAGGGTGAATTCTTGCTCTATCTTGATGCAGGTTGCGAATTGAACCGACATGCACAGGCGCGCCTGCAAGACTATATTAAGCACGCAGAACGTCACGATGCCTTTATCACCCAGCCGCGATTTCGAAACATTGTCTGGACCAAAGCGGACCCGCGCCTGTTTCCAAGCGAAGAATTTGGCAACGACTATCAGCTTCAGTCGGGTATCCTGCTATTGCGCAATTGTGAGCGGATCAAAGCGCTGATCTCGGATTGGATGGATATTTGTGCCTTGGATGACGGCTATTTGCTGAAAGACGTCGAAGCCGAGCCTCAGGTCCCAGAATTTATCGAACACCGGCACGATCAATCCTGCCTTAGCGTTGTTGCAACGAAGCATAGGATCAACGGCTTTGATGATGAAACGTGGTTCCCGCCAAAGCCCCTAAAAGCGTTTCTTGAGAAAACACGCAACAAGCCGATTTTGGCGCTTAGGAACACGGACGTGATTTCCTATCTGCCATTGATGCGGTTGCTTGGATGGTTCCTAAACATCCGCTCAGATCAATAGACGGGGACAGTTTTCAATAGTCTGTGCGTCAGGGCATCAAAGATAAGTATCTCTTGGTCTTGCGTCACAACCGCATACCATCCGTCACCGCGCGTAAAGGCACTGGCAACCGCGCCGTCGGGCAGGGTGATTTCATCGGGCAAAGGTGGTTGTCTCTCTTGGAAGCGGATGACAAAGAGCGCAATCAACACTATGAAGCCCGCAATCATCACGACGCTCAGCACAGTGACCAACACGCGCAGCATTCGAACAAGCGCCGGATCGACCTCCGGCTGGGGGGAATTGTCCATGACCTCGACCACTCTGGAATTTACAATCGGGGAAAACCCGCCTGCGCGTCTTGATAAGGCGCTTTCGCGGGATGTGCCAGAGCAGGCTTCGCTGTCGCGCACCCGTCTGGCGCGCCTGCTCGAAAGCAACGACGTGACCATCAACGGCCAGATCGAAACCAACCCCAAGGCCAAGGTGCGCGCAGGCGACGTGGTGACGATCACGGTGCCCGTCGCTCAGGAAAGCCACATCGGCCCCGAAGACATCCCGCTTGAGATCGTCCATGAGGACGACGACCTGATTGTCATCAACAAGGCCGCCGGAATGGTGGTCCACCCAGCTCCGGGCAGCCCGGGGGGAACCTTGGTGAATGCCTTGCTGCACCACTTTGGCGGGGATCTCTCGGGCGTGGGCGGCGAAAAGCGTCCAGGCATTGTGCATCGCATCGACAAAGACACCAGCGGCCTGCTTGTCGTCGCGAAATCGGACAAGGCCCATCACGGTCTTGCGGCCCAGTTTGAAAAACACACAGTCGAGCGCAACTACAAAGCCGTGGTCTATGGCGTGCCCGACGCCAATGATCCCCGCCTGCGCGGCGTCAAGGGTGTGAATTTCGAGCAAGGCAATATCATGCGCATCACAACCCAGCTTGCGCGCCACAAAACCGACCGCCAGAAACAGGCCGTCCTGTTCAACGGAGGCCGCCATGCGGTCACCCGCTCGCGTATCCTTCAGCCGCTTGGAAACCCAGCGGCGGCGGCACTGATCGACTGTTGGCTGGAAACCGGTCGCACGCATCAAATTCGCGTTCACATGGCGCATGTTGGCCACGGTCTGATCGGCGATCCGGTTTACGGCGGGCGTCGCAAACTGGCGCTCAAAGCCTTTCCCGAGGGCGGCCCCGAAGCGGCCCGGGCGTTTTCGCGTCAGGCACTTCATGCCGCCGTTCTTGGGTTTGAACATCCCGTAGCAGGTGATATGATGCGGTTCGAAGCCACATTGCCACAAGATATGGCCGATTTACTCGCAGCCCTCGGCGGTTGAAACAATCAGCAATTCCCCGTGACTTGATCTGTTTTCACGCGACAATCGACCTATTTGTGCAAAACTAAAGAAAATTCACGCCAAGGCTTGAAAACCAATGTTACACTCCTTAACTTTCATGTTAAGCCTGTAAACATCAGGTTTGAGAGGGAAACGAAAATGAGTAATTACAAAAATCTGCCGGCTCCTACCCCAGAGGGTGGTCTGAACCGTTACATGCAGGAAATCCGCAAATTCCCACTGCTTGAGCCTGAGCAGGAATATATGCTCGCCAAGCGCTGGGTCGAAGAACAAGACACCGAGGCCGCGCACCAGATGGTCACCTCGCACCTGCGATTGGCCGCCAAGATCGCCATGGGCTATCGCGGCTATGGTCTGCCTCAGGCCGAGGTGATTTCCGAAGCCAACGTCGGCCTGATGCAAGCCGTCAAACGTTTTGACCCCGAAAAGGGTTTCCGCCTTGCGACCTACGCGATGTGGTGGATCCGCGCCAGCATTCAGGAATACATCCTGCGCAGTTGGTCGCTTGTCAAAATGGGCACCACAAGCGCCCAGAAAAAGCTGTTCTTCAACCTGCGCAAAGCCAAGAATAAGATTGGCGCGCTGGAAGAGGGCGACATGCGCCCAGAAAACGTCAAACGCATCGCCACTGACCTCGGCGTGACCGAGGCAGAAGTGGTTTCGATGAACCGCCGGATGTCCGGGGGCGACGCCTCGCTCAACGCCATGATCGGCGGCGACGGCGAAGGCGCGGCCGAATGGCAGGACTGGCTGGAAGACGAAGACGCCGACCAGGCGGGTGACTACGCTGAAAAAGACGAAATGCAGACCCGCATGGCGATGCTCAACGAAGCCATGGACGCCCTCAATGAGCGCGAAAGGGACATCCTGACCCAGCGCCGCCTAATGGACGAGACCGTGACGCTTGAAAACCTGTCGAGCCAGTATGACGTCAGCCGCGAACGCATTCGTCAGATCGAGGTCCGCGCCTTTGAGAAACTGCAAAAACGCATGACCGAGCTCGCCCGCGACAAAGGCATACTGCCCGCGCAATAACCCCTTGACCTCAGGCCAGACCTTTGCAAACCGCCCGCGGTTCCCAAGGGCTTGCGCCAAATTCACCGCAATCGAGAGACTGACATGACCGACCCCAAAGACACCGAAAACCAAAACACCGGCGACCAAGACACCGGCGACAAATCCGCCGACGCCCATGACGCCGACCAAACCCCGCACGCAAGCAGCCCCGACAGCGAAGCGCCGGAAAATGGCGGCTCAACGACCCAGCAAGCCCCCTTCACTTCCGAACCAGAACCCGATGTCTACCCGTCCGGCATCTGGATGCGCGCCTTGCATATGGTCATCTTCATGATCCTGTTTGGCGTCGCCGAAACCCTGCTGTTCTTCATGGCGGTGTTCCAGTTCCTATGGATGCTGTTCACCCGCAAACGCAACCCCTCGGTCGCACAGTTCGGCGATCAGGTTTCGCAGTGGCTGCGCGACGTTGGCCGCTTTCAGTCGGGCGCGACGGATGACAAGCCTTTCCCCTGGTCCGACGCCAGCTAATCGCAAGCGGTCTTTTCCACCGCAGAACAACATGCTAGCCTCTCCGCGAAACTCTCGGGGAGGCCGCAATATGACAGATGACCACAAGATTGACGGGCGGATCAATGGCCCTCAGGACGAGCCTGAGAAGAAAGACAGCCTTGTGATGCGCCTGATCTATATGCTGATTATCTGGGCGATGATCTCGCTTGCGCAAACCATCCTCGGGGCGATGACGATCATCCAATATATCATCCTGCTCATCAACAGCGGTGAACCGAACGAAAAGCTGGCCGATTTCGGCACCTCGCTCGGCATCTGGATCGCCAAGGCCGCGCGCTATCAAACCGCCGCGAGCAACGTCAAACCCTGGCCTTGGTCGGACCTCGACTGACCCGCCGCTGACGGTCGCCCGCCGTGAAATCCATTCTGCACATCTACGACCTTGAGGCGCAAAAGGCGGACGTTCTTGCCACCTACGACGGCCACTACGAGGCCCCGAACTGGCATCCTGCGGGCGACCATCTGCTTGTCAACGGACAGGGACGGCTGTTTCGCGTCCCCCTCAGCGATCCGAGGCTTGCACCCATCGACACCGGTTTTGCGACAAGGCTCAACAACGACCACGGGGTCTCGCCGGACGGGGCAGTGCTTTACCTTTCGGACAAAACCGAGACCGGCAAAACCTGCATCTACCGGATGACCCACCCAAACGGGGTGCCACAACGGGTGACGCACATCGTGCCCTCCTATTGGCACGGGGTCTCGCCCCTCGGGGACGTCATCGCCTATGCGGGGTTTCGTGACGACATCTGCCAGATCATCACCGCCGACCCCAATGGCTACGGCGAACAAATCCTGACCAGCGGCTTTGCCCATTGCGACGGCCCAGACTTTTCGGCCGATGGCCAATGGATCTGGTTCAACGGCGAAAAAGACGGGGCGGTCGATCTCTGGCGCATGCAACGCGACGGCAGCGCCCTTGAGCGCATGACGCGGGACGACAGCGTCAATTGGTTCCCGCACCCCGATCCGACCGGCACACACGTCCTCTACCTCGCCTATCCGCCGGGCACAAAAGGCCACCCCGCCAACCTGCCGGTGACACTGCGCCTGATGCCCGCACAAGGCGGCCCCTGTCGCGACCTGCTCGGGATCTTTGGCGGCCAGGGCAGCCTCAATGTGCCAAGCTGGTCACCGGATGGCAAAGCCTTTGCCTTTTTCAGCTACGATCTGGCATAGTCGATGTGATCGAAAGGACAGGCCATGGCAGGCGGATGGGCAAAAGACGGCGCGGTCAGCGACCAAATCGAGGCCAGCATCAAGGATGAACTGGCGCGCATGAACGCCCGCCAACAACCGGTCGGAGACAGCCTGACCCATTGCGCCGACTGCGACGAGGAAATCCCCGAGGCCCGCCGCCTGGCCGTTCCGGGCGTGAAACTCTGTATCGACTGCATGCAAGAGCGAGACACCGCATTTCGCAGCCGCCCAGGCTTCAACCGGCGCGGCTCAAAAGACAGCCAGCTCAAATAGCCCGCACCAGCGTTCGCAGGGGCAAGTGGTTGTTAACCGATCCCGCGGCATCTTCCCCCTCGACGTCACTATGGGTCGAAGGTTCAAAAGACCACCAGACCACCGCAATTGTCGACAGGTGAAGGGGTTAACCCTGAAACTGGTCAGATCCGCATTTGGCGGGCCCGCCATCTTCCTTCGATTGTCTCATACACAAACCCCGACCGGATGACCCCGACCGCTTCATATGCGGCCGGGCCAATCCTGCTTCATCTTTCCAAAAATACCTCCGGGGGTTCGGGGGCAGAGCCCCCGACGGGTTCGCGCGTCAGCGCGAAAACCGTGTTAGCCCTCCATGGCCTCAAGCTCGTCGATAAAGCCTTCGATCATCGACAACCCCTTGTCCCAAAATGCAGGATCGCTGGCATCCAGCCCAAAGGGGGCCAAAAGCTCTTTGTGGTGCTTTGAGCCACCGGCCTTCAGCAAGTCGAAATACTTTTCCTGAAACCCCTCGGGCTGCTCTTGGTAAACGGCGTAAAGCGCGTTCACCAAACCGTCGCCAAAGGCATAGGCATAGACGTAAAACGGTGAATGGACGAAATGCGGGATATAGGCCCAAAAGGTCTCATAGCCTTCGACAAAATCAAACGCCGGACCGAGACTTTCGCCCTGAACGCTCATCCAGATCGCGTTGATCCCTTCTGGCGTCAACTCGCCTGCGGTGCGGGCATCGTGCAATTTGCACTCGAAATCGTAAAAGGCGATCTGGCGGACCACGGTGTTAATCATATCCTCAACCTTGCCTGCCAGCAGCACCTTGCGCTCGTCCTGCGTCTCGGCCTTGTCGAGCATTTTGCGGA